>JAIINY010000425.1:0-1599 GCA_022741625.1 Prevotella sp.
TGGACCATTACATGTACATTAACAAAATAATTTAAGTCACGCAAAGGGGGGACACCATGAGCGGATGGTGTGCCCCCTTTTACCTAGGGGCTTCAACTTACTATTAGTATGAATAAAAACAATTTATTAAAGCTGGCACTTACTCTTATAATGCCATTATCTTTGTGTATGGGGAGTTGGGCACAAGCTGTCATCTTTCCCCAGAAAAAGCAACCGGGTGTAGCTAAAATCATCCAGAAGTCAAACAGCTATCAGCTGGCCAACAAAGTATTGAAGGCCTCTTTCATCAACACAGGTGGCAAACTCTACTTCAATGGCTGTCCTGAACTGGGACTGCAGCCTCACACAGAATTATTCAAGGTTCTCTTGGGGGACGGCAAAACCATTACCGCATCCGAGATGAAACTGGAAGATGTAAAGATGGTAACCCTGGCAGAGAATCCATCTGCTGCAACAGCATCTCTCCGTTATGCAGGCAAGGCTCTGGAAGCTCGTTTTACATACGAAGAACTTTCTATCGTTTGGCGTGCCGTATTGAGAAACGGCTCGCACTACCTGCGCACAGAAATGGATATCCAGGCTGCCAAAGACTTACCTATGAAGGGTATCGTGGCAATGAACTACCTGGTAGCCAAGAACAGTGCCTATACCGCTCCAGAAGTGGTGGGTAATACCCGTGGTGCCATCCTGGCAAGCAATCATATCTTTGCTGGTCTGGAAACTCCAATGGGTCTGAATTCCAGCAAGGATGAAGGCAATGCTACCCACATAGAAGGCTTATGGAGAAGAAACACCACTTTAAAAGCTGGCAAAACATGGAACATCAGTTCCGTAGTGGGCTTGGTTGCGCCTAACCAGTTGCGCCGCTCTTTCCTGGCTTACAGCGAGCGTGAAAGGGCTGTGGCTTGGAGACCTTATCCGGTCTATATCTCATGGTATGAGTTGAACATCGACCGCAACAACGCACAAGCTCCTTCTTATAAAGGTAATATGACCGTAGAACAGTGTGCCGACGTGGTAAGTCACTGGAAGACACACTTCTATGATAAATATCACATGGCTCCAAAGGCCTTCGTATGGGATGATGGTTGGGACCAGTATGGCACCTGGACCTTCAATCCTAACTTCCCTAACGGATTCGACGAGCCAGCCAACGAGGCCAAGAAGATGGGCACAGGTATCGGTGCCTGGCTGGGTCCTGTGGGCGGCTATGGTCAGTCGGGCGAGTATCGCCGTGCCTACTGGCGTTCAAAGGGTGGCATGCAGCTGAGCAATGAGGATTACTACAACTTCTTCATCCGTTGCTGCACCAACATGATCGACCGTTACGACTTCCGCTTCTTCAAGTTTGATGGCATCAGTGCACAGGCTTCTGCCATCGGTCCCGATGAAGGAACCAGAGGTGAGGAGAATGCCGAGGCCATCATCAGCATCGAGCGTGCCGTACGCCAGAAGCGTCCAGACATCTTCCTCAATACCACAGTGGGAACCTGGGCTTCCCCATTCTGGTTCCACTTCACAGATGCCGTATGGCGTCAGGAGGGTGATTACGGCGAGGCTGGTGACCAGGGCACCGACCGTGAGCGCTGGATTACCTAT
>JAIINY010000426.1:0-1595 GCA_022741625.1 Prevotella sp.
CAGTGAAGCCATTCGGTACATATAGATGGACGTTGATAGACTGGAGTATTTTGATAATTTGGGGATATGACATTATCAGCTGTTGTGCGTTTGCATATCATCTATTCGACATTACACTTATCTTTACAATTCAAAAGCTTCGTAAAAATCCCTTCAAGAGATATTTTCAAACCCTTAAGGAAAAATATATTTTCCCTTAAGGGAAAAAACAAAAACCCTTAAGGAAAAATTTAGAATCTCTTCTTACCCCCATTTTACGGGTGTTTGAGAAGTATTTTATCTATTCGGAATAATGTTTACATGCTTTTTACGGAATACAATTCTTATTACGTTTCCGAAATGGCTGTTTTGAATACTGTTTTTGTCTTCTATGAAAGTTCTACGAAAAATCAATGCTTTACTTTTTCTTTCCTCATTTCATTTTTTTCCTTTTCTCTTTCCTATTTTGGAGTTTTATTGTACTTTTGTACCGGAATTGGAAAAAAGATAAGTAAGCTGAATAAACGAACAATGAAAGTTGGGTCTATGATGGCGTTGAATGTGTCACTTCTTGTGATGGTATTTTTTATGGGAGTGCTTGCTCCTGCCATCGCCCAGAACAAACAGAACAGGAAGCCTCGAAAGAAGCTGAAGGAACTGCTGATGAAGGCAGATAGCCTGCGACTCCAGTTGCGGCAATCTGCCGATAGGGGATGTATGCTCCAATGGGGCGACTCTCTTCTCATGGCAGAATTGGGTAAAGGTAAAATGAGTGAAAAGAAAAAGCAAAGGTTCATGAAGCATTATGTCAAGATTCAAAGACGATTGAGCCTCTACGACCGCCAATTGTTCAGAGGAGATTCCCTGCTTGCAGCCAATTATTACAAGATAAAGTATGATACTAGCTACATCTCCCGTCTCAATGCCCGATGGACCATCAAACTGAGAGGTAATCTTTCGGGAGCTGATTTGGAAACTACGGCGAAGACGGATGGAATGGAACGCATATCAAAGTGATGGCAGACTGCCGTGGAACTCTCTCTATGGCCGTGGCTTATCGTGGATTGGGACTTGGATTGACTATAAATCCAGCCAAGCTGGCTGGCTCATCTGTCAGCCTTGCCAACCATTACGGTATATTCTCATGACTATACCGAGATGAGAGTAGAAGCTGAAGAGGGGAGTAGTGATACTGAGGTTCCAACCGTTCGTAACAGCATGAAATATCATTTCCCATCTGCGATCATTACGGGTCGGGGAGCGGCCGTCTATTCCTGGCGCAACAAGTTTGCCGGTGCCACTGCTGTTTATAATTTCTCCGTCGCAGGAGATGAGGATCACCTCCAGGTGAAGAGAAATAAATGGAGAGTAAGAATGTTCTTTGGATTCAGGTTCTAGGAACATTCTATCGTAAATCGCATATTTGATCTTAAATGCTTGTTTTAACAATTAATCTTCCTTCAGATACCAGTCTTTGATTGTAACTACTCAGCACCCCCAGGGTGCTGAGTAATTACAATGCTCTCCAGAACGGATAAAAAAGGTTAAATATCCCCATCACAGAGGGGATATTTTCCTTCTGCTGCGTTTCGTTGGTAGAAGTATAACTAATATAA
>JAIINY010000427.1:0-1594 GCA_022741625.1 Prevotella sp.
TTCTTTTCATTCTATTACTGCAATCTAAATACAACTGGTACAGTATACTTAACACGTACAGTAGAACCATTCTGCTTACCTGGAGACCATCTAGGCATGCTCTTAACGACACGTTGTGCCTCACGGTCAAGTGAAGGGTCCACAGAACGCGCTACCTTCACATCAGAGATAGAACCATCACGCTCTACCACGAATGAAACGATAACACGACCCTGTACGCCGTTCTCCTGTGCTACGACAGGATACTTGATGTTGCTAGCCAGATACTGCATCAAAGCGCCTTGTCCACCAGGGAATGAAGGCATCTCCTCTACAACATCGAAGACCTTAGTTGCAACCTCTGGTTTTGGAGCTGGTGGTGGTGGTGGAGCTGCTACCGCAATCTCACTTCTCACTGCTTCCACTGTACGGTCCTGCACACCTTCCTTGTTTTCTGTACCGACAGCAACCTTTTCGTCCAGTTTATCCATCTGCTTTACCTGGTTTTCCTCTTTTACGAGTTCATCCTTCTTGATGACAGGTGCAGTAAACTTCTGAGTTTCGCGAGCCACAGGTATCTCCTTCTTAGGTTCAATCTTTGGCTTCACTGGCTCCTTCTTCTTTTCTTCCTTCTTAGCCTGCTGCTGGAGTTTAGCCAACTCCATAGCTTCCATATATGCCTGCTGTTCTTCTGCTTGTTTCTGTTCGATAACTTTCCAAGCCAAGAATCCACCCACGAGAGCTGCAGCAATGACCAAGATCAGAAGAGACTTGATGTTTCGACCGGAAGTACCCTTGCGGAGCTGGTATGCACCATACTCCTTGTTCTTTCCGGCGAAAACCATTTCGACCCATTTAGGATCGTAAAGATCTATTTTTGCCATTTCTTTCTTGTTTAAATTGTTTGTTACTCATCTTACATCTTAACGTGTCTAGACTCGAGAAGCTTCTCATCGTCTGCGTTAATCTTATCGATGACGTAAGTACCAATGTTTGAAATCTGCATTTCGTCGAGAGCGTCAACCATATTCTTGTAAGAAGCGTTGTCGGTTGGCTTGATGACGATGGTCAGAGTAGGAATCTTACCATCCTTCAAGTTACCAGCCTTCAAATCGCTGAGCTTCTTCTGATAGATGCTATCAGGATACTGCTTAGGATTCTTCTGACGATCCATGTTCAACTCCTTAACAGCGAGCGAAATTCTCTCTACAGGACGTGTACCATTCTCTGTAGCGTGCTCTCTCAAGACCTTACGGATACCCTGGCTACCCCATGTTGTCTCCTTGATCCATGTAGGATCGTTGTAGTTAGGGATACCAGCACCATAATAAATCTTGTTATCAGCTGCTACGTAGAGGGTAATAGTCTCAGAAGCTTTCGCCTCGTTCTTCTGGTCATCTTGAGTATTCTCGTCATTACTTGGCATAGTCAGCTCCATAGTCTGAGGTTTGCTCAAAGATGTACACAGCATGAAGAACGTGATAAGAAGCATGAGCATATCCACCATAGGCGTAAAGTCTACGCGGACATTCATTTTCTTTTGTTTGCTTTCTTTCTTTGCCATTTATTCGTCCCCCTGTTGTTTTAACTGTGTAATCATATAGTAATGACTCTC
>JAIINY010000428.1:0-1585 GCA_022741625.1 Prevotella sp.
GCATATTGATCCTGCGAATCAGACAGCAGGATGACAACCTGGGAACCATCTTCCAGCTTAGGACCAAGACACATACCTTCGTAATTGGCAAAGGAACGCTTGGAAAGAGACAAGCCGGTTTTCCATTCCGTGAGCAATCTCTTTTTCAAGAAAGGAGTATCTGATGAAAACTTCTCTTTCATAGAAAATTCCTCAGAATTCAAAGGATTGATCAGATAGAGCTTGCACTTGCAGAAAGCACCTATCTTGATCTTAGGAATAAATGCCTCACGCTCCAGAACCAGAAGCTGACCATCGGGCAAGACACAAAGCTCACTCACACCCATCACATAGATATCTGCTTTCTTATGGGTAGAAGGTTGATCCATCTGATAGGCATAGGTCATCATATAACGAGAGTCTTTCTTGCTACTCACTTGCTCGCTATACTCTTCCTTGTTACTATCTTCCTTTATCTTTCCCCAATTAAGCCTCATCAAACGAAGTCGATTGGTCAATCCGTTTTGAGGAGTAGCAGGCTGTCCGTCCTTGCGAAGCGTGCTCTCAGGTATTGTCCAGAGATACTGATGGACGGAATCAAAAGACAGAGACTCAAAATTATAATTAGGATAAAATTCAGAAGAAGGCCATCTGCTTTCCCAAAGGTTCTGCGGATAGCCAACCTTGGCAGCATCTGCCGAAGTAGGCAGAATAGAAAACTCCTTTAAACAGCAATATCCTTCGCTTGCTATCACCAAGGTAGAATCAGAAACCTTCACGATGGCTTCATGGTCAAATCCCTTCTCCAGCCCCTGCCAAGGCTTGCCGTCGTTCATCGTTCCATCTGTTCTCTCGGTAAAACCCAGGTTCTCTACCTGTTCCAGTTCGCCGGTCTTGGGATTCACCTGAATTCGGAAGTTGAAATACAGAGCACTATCCGACTTGTCGCTTACCACCGCATAGATATCATCATGCAGATGAGCAATGCCACTGTAGTTACCCGCAGCCACGGTTTTCGGAAAAGCCTTCTGGGGATTCTCTCTCACGACTTTCCAATCCTGTGCTCCAGCCAACAGACTGAATGCCAGGAAGATGGTCAGGATACTACAACGCAGCATAGGTAAGAACAAACTCCATGGTTAATTCGAAATCCACATGCACCGTCTTCCTGCTCTTGAGATTCTCCACATCACATGACCAGTCTGCCATCGTATCAAATGGTTTTATCCGCATATCCTCAAACATCAGTTTTTCTTCAGAGAATAACTTGAAGACCGTTTCCTTGGCACACCAATGCACCAGCTTGGCATCCAGATCTTCCGCCTTCTCATCCTTTCGCAGAAATTTGGAAGCGATGCGCTCTACCCTATCGCTGAAGTATTCGATATCTACCGCCACTTCCTGATTCTTGGAAAGGATAAGCGCAACATAACCCTTGGTATGCGAAACGCTGATATGATAACCACGGAACAATGGCTTTCCAGCCTCGTTGTGAGTAATGTCACCCGCATGAGAAAGCAAGCCCTTGGAAGCCCCGTTCGTCTTGAGCATCTCATACATTAATGCACGAATGGCAAGAAACTCCAGTTTCCTGCCATCGTTCTTA
>JAIINY010000429.1:0-1581 GCA_022741625.1 Prevotella sp.
CGCTTGAAAATCTTCTTCTGTGCCGTAAACGGCATTCTCTCTAATGCTTCCATATGCTTTAATACATAAATCCATTTGTCAAAATCACTTTCACATTCTTCTGCCTTCTTGTCAAAGAAAGGAAGAGATAAGTAGATGAAGTGAAGATTGTCGGAAAAGACATCTTGACTTCCTTTTTCATACAGACCAACATCGGTTCTGAATTTCGTCACCGAATTGTCTTTTGGCATGAAGTTCATCAGGCAGACTACATAGACGGGCATCAGGTGATAGAGAGCAGGTTTCTGCTCTATTGTTTTTTTACGCTGCCCGACAATAGCCTTGCTGGCATAATAGATGGAGCGATTGATAAAAAATGGCACCCATCTGTTCTGCATCTCGACAATGAAATGATTTCCATTATCGGTTTCACAATAAATATCAAAGATGCAGCCACGCAAATCTTTTGAATCTGCCAGTTGCTCTTTATCCTTGAAGGTGACATCCCTGATATGCATTTCGTCAACCAACAAGTCGTTCAAGAAACTAATCAGCAAATCCTTGCTGAATTCTTGTCCGAAGAGGCGTTTGAATCCCCAATCGGTGAAGGGGTTAATATATTTACCCATGGTAAAATATTGAGATAATTGATATCTGATGGCAAATTTACGATTTTTCTCTGAAAACTCCAAGAAAAAAATGCAAAAATTTGAAAAACCATCGAATTTACCTCTATTGGATAATAAAACTATTCCACCTCACCGGATATGTCGTTCATCGCCCACCAGCTGATATCCACTTGCACAACAGGTGTTGGGCGAGCGCATATCAGCTGTTATGCAAGCGCACAACAGCTGTTGTGCGGCCGAAGATATAGGCTTCCCCAGCTTATAACATTAATTCTTCCGGCAACAAGCAAAGGTTACTCTGAAGACTATTAACGTTAAACCAATGCAACAACGATAGTACTTACAAGCAATAGCGATAGTACTAACAAGTAACTATGATAGTACTTACGAGCAACAACAATAGTACTTACAAGGCGCAAAGATGACCACAAGTCAATTTGTGGAACATTGACCCACATTTTAGAATTAGTATAATTTTCATTAAAAAAGCAACCTATAAGTTGCAACTAACCGATATTATTCATATCTTTGCATAACACTATGCTGCATAAAAATATGAAAGAGAAAACATTAAGATTCCTAGAGGCACATGAAAGCCATGAAGCCTCTTCATTTGTAGATGAAGCCAAGTGGAGACAGGAAAACAATGCCTGGATAAGATGGTCGCAGAGCATTGCTCTAAAAATTGTTGATTTCATGCAAGAGAACAATTTATCAAGGGCTGATATTGCTGAGCGATTGGGATGCACTCCACAATACGTGAGTAAAATATTGTCTGGAAAGACTAACTTCTCGTTCAAAACCATTGCAGAAATTGAACGCCGACTTGGTATTTCATGTATGGAAAAAGCTTTTGCATAATGCTGGCTTGTAGCGCTTATTGCCTCACTATGGCACAACATTGCCCCTTACCAGGGCAATAATCTGCCATTGCCAGGCACAAAACGATACGTCGGGAGCTTTTTTTATAAAA
>JAIINY010000430.1:0-1574 GCA_022741625.1 Prevotella sp.
GACATCAACGCTCCCGTACTGCTCCGTTTCCCAGACATCCTCGACAACCGCATCGAGAAGACAGCCAGCTGTTTTCAGAAGGCCAAGGAGGAATATGGATACAAGGGAGAGAACTTTGTCATCTATCCTATCAAGGTGAACCAGATGCAGCCGGTTGTAGAGGAGATTATCTCTCATGGAAAGAAGTTCAACCTGGGACTGGAAGCCGGTTCCAAGCCTGAGCTTCATGCCGTTATCGCCGTACAGGCACAGAGCGATTCGCTCATCATCTGCAATGGTTACAAGGACGAGAGCTACATCGAACTTGCCTTGCTCGCACAGAAGATGGGTAAGCGCATCTTCATCGTGGTAGAAAAGCTCAACGAGCTGGATATCATCGCCAAGGTGGCAAGCAAGCTCAACGTGAAGCCAAACATCGGTATCCGCATCAAGCTCGCTTCTTCAGGCTCAGGAAAATGGGCCGAGAGCGGTGGAGATGCATCGAAGTTCGGTTTGACAAGCGCCGAACTGCTCACCGCCCTCAACAAGATTGAGGAGATGGGATTCCACGACTGCCTGCGCCTCATCCACTTCCACATCGGAAGCCAAATTACCAAGATCCGCCGTATCCAGACGGCTCTCCGCGAGGCGGCACAGTTCTACATCAATCTGCACAAGATGGGCTACAACGTAGATTTCGTTGATTGCGGCGGTGGTCTTGGCGTTGATTACGACGGCACCCGCTCTTCCAGCAGCGAGAGCTCTGTAAACTACTCTATCCAGGAGTATGTGAACGACTGTGTCTATACTTTCGTCGATGCAGCCAACAAGAACGACATCGAGCATCCTAACCTCATCACCGAGAGTGGCCGTTCGCTTTCTGCCCACCACTCCGTATTGGTGATTGATGTGCTGGAGACTGCATCCCTGCCGGAAATGCCAGAGGAGTTTGAGGCAAAGGAAACCGACCACCAGCTGGTGAAGGACCTTTATGAGATATGGGACAACCTGAATCCTCACAACATGCTGGAAGACTGGCACGATGCCGAGCAGATTCGTGACGAGGCATTGCAGCTTTTCTCTCACGGCATCGTAGATTTGAAGACCCGTGCAGAAATTGAGGCAATGTACTGGAGCGTGTGCCACGAGATCAACAATCTTGCCAAGCACATGAAGCATGTGCCTGAGGAGCTGAGAGGATTGGACAAGATTCTTGCCGACAAGTATTTCTGCAACTTCTCGTTGTTCCAGAGCCTGCCAGACAGTTGGGCTATCGACCAGCTCTTCCCTATCATGCCTATCCAGCGCCTGGACGAGCGTCCTACCCGCAACGCAACCTTGCAGGACATCACCTGTGACAGCGACGGTAAGATTGCGAACTTCGTAACCGATGGTCATATCGGCAACGTTCTTCCTCTTCATCCTTTAAAGAGGAACGAGCCATACTATCTCGGTGTGTTCCTCGTAGGTGCCTACCAGGAGATTCTGGGCGACATGCACAATCTCTTCGGCGACACCAATGCTGCCCACATCTCTGTAAAGAACGGCAAGTACTGCATCGACCAGATATTCGATGGCGAGACCGTAGAGGAGGT
>JAIINY010000082.1:0-10976 GCA_022741625.1 Prevotella sp.
AGATTCCTAAGCCCTGATAAATACGTACAGGAAGGAGACAATAGTCAGAACTATAACAGCTATAGTTATTGTCTGAATAATCCTCTCAAATATGCCGACCCGAGTGGTAATGTATTTGTCCTTGATGATTTTATCGCAATAACTGCAATGGGGGCAATGATGGGTGCCATGAATGCAGCTATGTCAGACAAGCCTATATGGAAAGGAGCCTTGTTAGGTACAGCTAGTACTGCCGCTACTTATGGAATAGGACAGCTATTTGGTGTCGCTGGTTCTTTTGGACATGAACTGTTGAGAGCTGGCGCACATGGTTTGTCTAGTGGTGTATTCAATGCTTTAAATGGAGATAATTTCTGGAATGGATTGATTTCAGGAGCAGCTTCTTCAGGAATAGGGTCTTATGCACAAAGCGTTAACTTGAACACTGGACTTATGGTAGCTTCTACAACCACTATGGGAGGCATTGTTGCATGGGCTACGGGAGATGATTTTCTGCAAGGGGCAATGCAGGGGATGCAGATTGGGATACTCAACCATAGTCTTCATGATGGAGATGAAGGAAGTATTCCTTTGAAAGTTTCTGTCACAACTAACGAGGCTGGAATGTACGAGGTTACTGTGATAGGAGCAAGGAAAGGTGGAAAAGAAAACATCCTAGCTATCGCCGCTGAAATAAATACTATTACAGATTGTTTTGGAACCTCCTTGAAGAAAAATAGTGGAAATACAACACTTGGTAGCAACGGCAAACTCTATTATCATGTAGCAGGACAGCGTGATTTTTATGGCAATCAATATGTAAGTACAGTTAGATTGGTACATGTTGGAAAGGTTATTACTAAAGCTACTGGTTCTGTAGGAAAAGTTTTAGATGGTATATCTATTTATGATGGTTACAAACAAGATCGGAATCAAATAGGCTACAATACAGTTCGGGCTGTAGCTGATGTAGCTGGCGGATGGGCTGGTGCTGTAGCAGGTCTAAAGATAGGAACGTCTATCGGAAGTTTGTTTGGAGGTGTAGGTGCAATTCCTGGAGCCGTAATTGGCAGTACTGTTTTTGGCATTATTGGAGCGTATGGTGGTGGTAACAATTGATGGTGTGGGCATTCCAAGGAGACTCGCACTTTTAACACCTTCATGAGTTGTTTGACAAAAATGAAAGAATGGCTGTTAGCTAATGGTATTACCCATGTAGCAATGGAGAGTACCGGTGTTGAATTTAAAAAACTTGGATACTAAGTTAGTCTTGAGAAAAATGAAGCAACAAAAACTTGAGACAACACCATTTTAGGTCGATTTTTACTGGAACACCCATAGTCCGATTATGAAATTGGTCTCAACAGTTAAGCGGCAAAGACTGTGACTTATGGACACGTGTATGAAACTTTTAAATCTTAGTAGTTACATAAAAATCCGTACTTTACAGTCGCACTTATAGGTATTATGCGTGCTATTCTTTCTTGTGTTTAATACTCATGTAAATATAAATTTAGTGTAAAACATTTGTCCGACAGTAATGTAGGACGATAATAATTTACGTATGAATAAGAAATTTGAGTTTTTTTTGAACGCAGTTCATTACTGCATATATTTAGGAGAAATATGGTCAATGAAAAAAGTAGATAATTGTGTATTGAGAATAATGTACTATTTATCTGTTCTTTTTTCTTTTGAGAACTTCTACAATAAGAAAGTGGATGAAAGAACGAAATGTAAGGACTTGTGGTATTATATGTATGGAAAGGAAGGAGGGATATCTATAAGTTCCGCTCATCATTGGTTTGGATTTTTTTATTCAGGTTATTCTATATTTTTGTCATTTGTTTTATTGGGAATCCCAGATGGCATGTTTGGGGGAGTTAATGAAATTATAGCTATAGCAATAATCGCATTGCCTGTCGGACTATGTTATATTCCAGCATATAAGGCTGTTTTTTCAAACGATCGTTATCTGAAATATTTTAAACAATTTGAAAAAGAAGATGCTAAGTGGCATAAGAAATGGAAACAAATAACATGGGGGTTCTGCATAGGATCTGTAGTCTTCACAATTGGAGGAATATTTGCGATGTGGGGAGTTAGCTTGTTATTTAGAAAATGATAGAATTGATAAATATTGTGCTAAGCCAAGAGATTGAGAGTGTTAAAAATCAGAATTTCTATGGTAGTTTCACACATTTGGCGTATCTTTGCAGAGATAAACAATTAGATGGGAGGATTAAATTCTGTGCATGACAAATCCAGTTGTAAGAAATACAGTTATTCCGTATTGGAATGAGATAAAAATGAGATGGGAAGATAGAAGTAATCTTGCCAAGTTTATCGAATTGTCGCTTCAAGAAGAAAAGGATGTCGATGGTGACCTGCAGTCATTTATTGGCAACTTAGACGAAACGACAATGAAAGTTGCAGCCAATTTCGCTTATGAGGAAACGATAGCTCAGAAAACGATTCCTTATTCCGAGATACTGAATGTTGTGAAGGAGGAATTAGAATGAAAAAAAAATGCTTTATTTTAATGGCAGCTTTTATTATGCTGTCTTGTATGGCCTCTTCGCCTCAACAGAGTCTGCAATCCCGATTATTTGGTTTTTGGGAGCCAAGTGGAGATGAGGTTACAGTGTTAAAAATCGATAAGGATAGTTTGTATTATGTAGATGAATATCCTATTGTGGCAATACCTTATAAGTTTGCAGGTGATAGTATGACTATAGACGCTGATGGAACAACTATTGTACAACATATTTCATTTCGCAAGGATACGCTCGTTATGAAAAATCAGTGGGGCGACGTTAGTTGTTTTGTACCTGTTAAATAATTCGATCTGTATGGTTGAAACTGCCAGAAAGGGCAATTTCAACCATACATAAACGGTATCTCAACTGTTCAGGACCGAATGTTAACGCATGACAGATACCAGTTGCTCCCTTAACGTTTCCACTCCAGGAAAGCTTGTCTTCTGATAGGTTATCTTTCCTTCCTTATTTACAACAAAATAGGTAGGAATGCCCGAGAACTTATAAATTTCGGCAAGAGCAGCAGCCTGTTCTTTGGTCAAGCGCACATGCACGCCACTTATCGTCTTTATCATCTCGCCCCATTTATCTACAGGCGATGAGGCATTGGCTATATAGGGATGCTCGCAAATTCTATTATCTGGATGGTGATGTCATTGTTATCCGACAGAATGGAACTGTCCATGCCTATCAGTCGTTTAAGGACAACTTAGGTAGTATATTGTCTGTTATTGATGAAAACGGCAGTAAGGTATTCTCAGCAGAGTATGATGCATGGGGTAAGCAAACTGTATCGGTCAATACTATCGGCCTTATCAGAGGTTATGGTGGTCATGAGATACTGAATGAGTTCAATCTCATCAATATGAATGGGCGTGTCTATGATTCAGTACTCGGCAGATTTCTGAGTCCCGACAAATACGTACAGGAAGGAGACAACAGTCAGAATTATAACAGCTATAGTTATTGTCTGAATAATCCTCTCAAATATGCCGACCCGAGTGGTAATGTATTTGTCCTTGACGATTTTATCGCAATAACTGCAATGGGCGCAATGATGGGTGGTGCCATGAATGCAGCTATGTCAGACAAACCCATATGGAAAGGGGCACTCATCGGAGGAGCAATGTCTGCAGCAAGTTATGGAATTGGTTCATGGCTTGGACATGGATTTGAGTCCTTTAATCTTGGAAATGAACTTGAAAGAGCCGGCATGCATGGGCTTGCTGATGGACTCTTAAGCGCAATTGATGGACACAATTTCGGCATTGGATTTGCGTGCGGTGCTTTGTCATCTTTTGGCGGCTCTGGACAGCAAGCTGCTGGTTTAAAGTCTTCTTCTGTCCTTGCCGAAGCAAGTGCTTTGACTGGGGGATCAGTCGCATGGGCTTTAGGTGATGATTTTTTATATGGCGCTAATATCGGGTATAATATCGGAGCATATAATCATGGCTGGGTCTATGATAGCAATCACAAACCTTTGTATTATGAATTAGATGAAGTGGTATGTACTGCCAAAAGGATCGTACAACTGCCGCAAACTCAGGAATTTAATACAGTAAGCAAAATCAACGAAAAATTCGGATATGCCGTAAATGGATTCAACAATAAAGCTTATAAATCAGGTAAATATCACATTATTTCCGCTATAGATTGCGCTACTCGTGAATGGAATGTAGGTGTGGGAGCAATAGAGAAAATGAGTAATTACTTGTCACCTTCTGTAGTATCGAAAATCGGAAAAGCGAACTTAATAGTAAACATCGCTACTGGATCGGTAGATATGGCGAATGCCATACATAGTGATATTCAATGCCATACAGCATACAAATCCCTAAGGACAGCTTCTCATTTAGCTGCTGATTATGCTGGTAGCTATTATGGAGCAATTGGAGGTGCAGAAGCTGGTGCTGCTATCGGCGCATGTTTCGGGGGCGTTGGTGCAATTCCAGGAGCAATAGTTGGTGGCATTGTTGGTGGATGGAGCGGTTCTACACTTGCTACTGGGGTTTCTGACTTAGTGTGGGATTCTGCTTTTATTTACTTTTAAATAGTTTCTTAATAAAAAAGTATTACGTTGTAATCAGTAACTTTGCACCGTCAGTTTTTGGCTAAGTTAAATCGACATGTTTGAGACTCCTTAAGAAAGTTGGCCAGCTGACACTGGAATGCGATTTTTTTGCCAAAGCCTGCGAGTACGCCGGACTCAAAGTGAGATAATAGAGCCTGAGAAGAAGCGCCCCGCAGGCATTCCCCGCAAGCGCTATTGCGAACTTATGGGCTTGAATCGTACGACATTGTACTACAAGCCTAAGGGTGAGTCTACAGAGAATCTGAAGATGATGGAGATGATGGACAAGTATTATCTGGATCATCCTACAGCCGGTGTTCTCACGATGGTGAATATGCTCATATTAGCGGGCCTGACGGTTGGAATCAAGCGTGTGCGCCGTTTGATGCGGAAGATGGGACTGATGGTTATCTATCCTCAGAAATGCCTGTCTAAAGGGGGAAAGCCTGAGTACTTCCATCCGTATCTGTTACGCCATCTTGAGATAGATCATCCCAATCAAGTGTGGAGTACGGATATCTCATAAATCCCCATGAAAGAAGGCTTTATGTACCTCTATGCTATAATAGACGTTTACAGCCGTTTCACCGTCGGCTGGAGACTGAGCAATACACTCTCGGTCAACAACTGCTATGAGCTTGTAGAAGACTGCATTAAAAGGTACGGAGCGCCTGAGATCATCAATTCCGACCAAGGTTCACAATACACCACTAAGCAGTGGGAAGACCTACTCACTGGGCACGGCATACAGATAAGTATGGATGGCAAGGGACGCTGCAAAGACAACATTTAGATTGAACACTTTTGGCGTACTATCAAGCAAGAGTACATCTATCTGAATCCGGCTGATTCGGTGGATGAGCTTCGCGATGGAATATGGGATTGTAGCTTAAAAAAGGAGGTGAATATTTGGAAGTGAAATAATAATTGCTTAACTTTGCTGTGACCAAAACAAAAAGTCTTGCTAACAGCAAGCCAGAGCAAGGCAGAGAGGCTTATACCTCTTTCTCCTTGTTCTGAATTATATTCTTAAATTAATATTAAACGCTGTCTCATAAACGGCAGTACTATAAATAATAATTAAAATATGAAGAAAAGAAATTATCTGGGAACATTTGTATATTATTACAATATTCTAAATTATGTTATAAGCGATATGCTTTCCCAATGGGATTTGGCAATAGACGCAAAGATAACATTTGGTAAAAACATACTAGGGCATAATGATAAAAAACGATTAAGACGTGATTCGCTATGGGTGGCTAACAATCATTCAATCGCTATAATTGGTGTTCTTTCTGCACCTATAGCCTTGTTGTTTATGGTTTTAGTTAGCCTCTTTCTTGGGCACAAAATAACGGTCTGCTATATTGTATTGATATTATTTTGTTTGTCGCTTTATATTATGTCCATATCAAAATATGACCATTGCTATTTTGAGTACTTCGAAAGCATACGTGACATCAATATAAAAAAATGGCGTTATCAATGCTTGATGTTTGCGATTGCTGACATGATAGTGGGGGCGGTTCTTGTATGTGTTTTAATTCATATATGAGCCCACATAAAAATTTGGGGTCGATTTTTATGCTAACAAAAACACCCTGAAAATTTTTGAAAAATAATTTTGGTCGTAAAAATCTTGGCTAAAAGAATTGAAACGAAAACAATTTGATATAAGCGTAATTTATTAATGCTGACGGCTATCATAAGATCAACCTGTGGATATAGTTCTGCTCTGTAAACCATTATATCACCATCCACACTATCTGATTCATGTTTGCGCTACTTGTCCGAAATGAGATGAGACAAGGCAGGGGTATTAATTACTACCGTCTCACGAAGTCTTACATCGACAAAGATGGCAATACTAAGCATCGTAGTGTTCTTTGCCTTGGAGAACTTCCCGGCTTTGACAAGGATGAACGTAACCGACTGGCAGCCATTCAGCATCAGGATTTTAAACGATACAAAACACATTATGCAAATTGCATTATGTAATCAGCATAATACAATTTGCATAATTCATATACAATTATATCTCAGTAACTTTATTCTATCTCCTCACACACCACCATATCCACGCTTCTGAATATCACAACGAGCTTGTGAAGGCGGGTGGTCTTTACCTCAGATTTCACCACATCACTATCTGCATAGCGATTAACCTGAGCGATGGCTGCCTCTCTCAGCTTCTCTACCTGCTCATCGGTGGCATCCGACTTGCAATATTTCAACTCCACAATATATGAATGCTCCATATCCGGATAATTCTCCAGGAGCGGACGCAGGAAGATGTCGGCATAACCAGCCTGGTTATCCAGTTCTGAGATTGGGCGATAGAACATATTCTGACAGGTCATCGCCAAGGTAAAGCCATGCACATACGACTCACCTTTCTAGCAAATAAGCATAAATCAGTTCTTTAGCCACCTCGTTAGGAATCACAAACTTGGTCTTGCCACGATAGGTTCCATCAATGGTCAACATGCCAAAGTAGAAGAGCAAACTGACGAAATTGTCCGGATCGTTGATGCTCTCGGCTGGAAATCCCCTTTTCAAGGTTCCCGTAACAAATCCATCCGTAACCAGATGCTGGATGATGCTGGCATCATGAGCAAACTCCTTGTCGTGGCGGATGAGCATGCGAAGCTTGTTATAATCTACCCGGATGTTATCCTCTATCATATCACGAGGAATATCACAATTATTGTGAATATACTGGTCGATGAAATACAGCACCATCACAGAGTTATACATCGTTACCTGACCATATACCCGTCACGATAACACGCTTCAAGGATGTACTTGTAGCCGCCTTCACCGCATCAAAGAAGAGACGCAGATAGCCTTCGCCATGCGTCTGCTTGCGATAACCGGTCATATATTGCGGCTCAGCAAGAATCTTATTGGTAAAATGGTCGTACTCATCTATGAAGAGATAGATTTGCTGACCAACTTTATCACACTCCTGACAGATATATTGCAATTGGTCGATACACCCTTCCTGCTTATTCATTTCCTCCTTGATATTTTCAGGAAGATACTGCTGATAAACATCACAGAAAAAATTATAAGCCATATTACAGGTAGCATCCAAACCATCCTTATAATCGTCGATACCAGCTGCAACTACAGAGAAATTCAGATTCAGCACCAAAAAGGAATTACGCTCAGGGGTTGGATTCTTACCTATATAAAGATCACCAAAGAGCTGCTCAAACTTATCCTTCTTGTTCACATCATAGTAATTCTGGAGCATAGAAAGGGTAAGGCTCTTGCCGAAACAGCGAGGGCGAATATAAAAGAAAAACTTATTTGCTGCCTCTATTTCTTCTATGAACGGAGTCTTATCCACATAATAGCAATCATCCTTTCTAACATCCTCAAAATTCATCATGCCATAAGGGATGCGCTTGCGATATATGCGTTTCTTCTTCTGTTCCATATCTACTACTTTTTAGACTTGATTCTTTCTTTGTGCAAAACTACAATAATATTTCCTAACTACCAAAGAAAAAGATGAGAAATCATACTTTATCTTATTTTTTTCTCCTCACCCAGACCTTATGACTATGCTGACCCACAGAGCGGATGGGAACAGTCTCGTCATGGGATATCTCCTTCAGCTCCAAGGAAGCGGCAGTGCGGCTCAGGTTGTTGATGTAGGCATAGTCGGTAAGACCGATGAAGCCATTTTCATCGATGACATCCAGGGCTCGGGCGATGCGCTCCTCTCGGGTATATTTCTGTTTCAATATCAGTTTTACGCCACCCATATCCCGCTCCAGATCGCGGTCGGCTGCCTGCTTCACAGACTTGATGAAATCGGGAGATGCCTTGAAGTTCACATCTCTTACGCCCACCTTGCGATAGGTCATCTTGTCGTCATCGCCCTGCATCTCCGTAGGCTTGTCATCCTCGAAACCCAGGGAGAGAGAGAAGGTACCGAGGCCCTCCAGATTCACATTATAGCCCATGGAGAGCATCTCTACCAGTATTTCTTCCACATCCATCAGCACTGCCTCCGTGGTGCTTGCCGAAATACCACGATGATAACCCTGCATCCTTTCGATGAATTCCTTGCGAGATAGCGTCCGGTTGACTACCATCTTGGGATAAACCTTACGCTTGCCGGTATGATGAACATCCGACATCTCCTGTAACTTGTACTTTGCCATATCAATTCCTTTCCTTATTAAGTTCTACATCGTCATTTATAAAGAGAGACCGTAATCCTGGAAGAGATGGTTTGCATCCTTAAATGCATTCATCTATACTCTTAAGGATAATAGTCTTTATCATTAGAAGAAATCTCCGTTCAGCGATGTTGAATCTATGTTCAGCAGTGTTGAACTTAAGTTCAGCAGTGTTGAATACAAGTTCAGCAGTGCTGAACATAACTTTCTCCACGGCAAAGATACAATTTTACCTAGAGATAAACAAGAATTGTTCAGGATTTAAACTAAATTAAACAAGGGAGCGGACTAAAGCATTACCTAGTCCGCTCCCTTGTCTTCTAAGATATCATCTTTGATGTAGGAAAAGTAAAAAAGTACTATTTTGTTATATTACGAACGAAATGCGGAAAAGCCGCTTCTCCTAATTCTGGTGCGTATTCAAAACCTTCGTAACTGAAGGCTGCCAATTCTTCTGGAGTAGCAAGTTGGTTGCTTAGAATGTATCTCACCATAGCTCCACGGCAGGATTTAGCCCACACAGCCTGCATTTTCAGCCTACCATCCTTCTGGCGAACATAAAAGAGGGGCTGGATGACTTTCACTTCCCTGCAAATTCTCTTCCAATCAAACAGATGTTCATATTCTGCCGTAGAGAGATGGATAAGTATGCCATCGTCAGCTTTCACACTGTTGATAAGAACATCGGTCAGTTTATCTTTCCAAAATTGATTGATCGGCTTGTCGTTTGTAGCTTCAAGCGTCACGCAATGCTCCATACGATAAGGCACGATGCCATCCATCGGCCGAAGCAATCCATAGAGAAAGCAGGTAATCCAGAGATGTTTCTGGGCATACTGCAGGGATTCTTCTCCCAAAGTGTTGGCACGTAGATGCTTATACGCCTGTCCATTGTAGGAAAGTATGGCAGGCATCTTCTCTGCAGCCATAAAATTACGATAGCGTTTCCAGTTTTCAGAAGCTATCTTGTGGCTGCAATCAAGTTGCCTAGCCAATTCCTCTACGTCCAGCTTAGCCATTTCTGCAGCCAACATTTCAGCCACAGACTGGAAAAGTGGCTTTGAAACAGCTGCCCTATCTGCCTTATCAAACATGATTTTGGCATTTGCCAATAATATCTGCATAATACGTTTATTTTAAAGGGTAACTCTTAATGATAGTTTTGCTGGCAAAGTTAATGAAAATATGGCAAAACTCAAAGAAAAGTTCAATAAAAGTATAATATATTATAAATAAGAATGCCATATTGTACTTTATCTTGCGAAATCTGAAAATATTTATTATTTTTGCAAAAAAGGACTGTAAGCAAAGAGAATTTTGCTGGAGCTGGAGACGGAATAATCATAAATGCATTCCATTATTCGTAAATTCGATAAGAATGCATCTATTTACAAGGATGAAACAGATATAGGAGATAAATAGATATGAAAAAAGATTCAAGGGCAAACCATGCCAGATATGTAGAACTCAATTTGTTTCCAGAGGAGAAAGAGGATTATCAGAAAGATACTGTCTCTTCAGAAAACGAGGAAAACCATACCTCTCCAGACAAAGAGTATGACTTGACAGGTCTGTTTGAAAGACTTTCCAAATCAGCATTCCGCAGCCGTTTTCACCTTTCGAAGAGGGATAAGGAATATATTGCAGAAAAGGGCTTGGCAACCATCCGTAAGCATGCAGAGGATTTCGTTGCCAAACGCCTTGCTCCTGCCGTAATACCTAATGACGGCAAGCAGACGCCGATGAGAGGGCATCCTGTATTTATAGCCCAGCATGCTACAGGCTGCTGCTGTCGTGGATGTTTCTTCAAATGGCATCATATACCTGCCGGAAGACTGCTGACAGGAGAAGAACAGCAATATGCAGTAGCGGTATTGATGGCATGGATTGAAAAACAGATTTAAAAAAGCATGAAGTTTTGGCAGCAAAGTTTAAATTAATTATCCTTTAATGCCAATTTTACAGAGTCTTTTGCCAAGATTGGCAAAAACTGTTCACTCCAAATATACAAAACGGGTTGGCACGCAACTTGCTTCTACATAGAGTGAAAGCCGAAGCCGAAAGGGCAAGGGGAACGATAAGAACCCTAAGCAATGACATTTGAGGGTTTCTTGAAATCCTTGAGCCTCGCAAGCTGAAGCGATCATTATTAAAAAGGATAAATTAAAAACAATGAGAAATCCCGAC
>JAIINY010000431.1:0-1552 GCA_022741625.1 Prevotella sp.
AAGGAGGCTGCCCGCTTCAAGAAGTTGAGCGCTAACGACAATGCTTTGGCTAAGGAGATTGCACTTTGGAAGGAAAGCGTTGCTGAGCGTTGGGATGGTATCCACGTAGTATCTAAGGATGACAGCAAGTTGATGGCTGCTGAGACTGGTCAGAAGATCAAGGTTCAGTATGTTATCGATGAGCAGGGGTTGAACGATGCTGTAGGCTTGGAGCTTGTTGTATTGAAGGATCAGCCTGAGGATGGCAAGCAGATTTATGCTGTTTATCCATTCAAGATGGTTGGTCATGAGGGCAACAACTTTACATTCGAGGCTGAGATTGAGCCTATCAATGCTGGTTCATTCAAGACAGGCGTTCGTATGTATCCTAAGAATGAGAAGTTGCCACATCGTCAGGACTTCTGCTACGTTAAGTGGTTGGACTAATAGAATAGCGGATTTCTATTCGCATCATATAAATATAATGAATCCTGCAGCTCGCATAGAGGTGCAGGATTTTTTTGTTTCTTTTCTCGGAGTAGAAAGAAAACTGGGTATTCTTTGCAATCAGAGAATAGAAGAAGAATCAGGGAATAGAAGAAGAATCAGAAAATGAACAAAAGAAAAGGAGCCTTCTCGCTCAAGAAGAGTAGGTAAGGCTCCTTTTTTGTTATATATAATAATGTGGGAATTATTATACGAGATACTGAGAAGAAATACTCTCGTTGTCCTCTACGCGGCGGATAGTCTCAGCAAACATATCAGCGATAGTGAGCTGCTTAACCTTGTCGCAACGCTTGGTGTAAGGGATTGAATCTGTGAAAACAATCTCCTCGAGAGCAGAATTCTGTACGCGTTCCGAAGCAGGACCACTCATTACACAGTGAGAAGCACAAGCGCGAACAGTCTTGGCACCAGCCTGCTTCATGATATCAGCAGCCTTTGTGATAGTACCTGCGGTATCAACCATGTCATCGATGATGACTACGTTCTTGTCCTTTACATCACCAATGATCTGCATGCTGGCAACTACATTTGCACGAGCACGAGTCTTGTTGCAAAGTACGAGAGGGCAACCGAAGTACTTGGCATAAGTGTTGGCACGCTTAGAACCGCCTACGTCTGGAGAAGCAATTACCATATCCTCGAGGTGCAAGCTCTGCAGGTATGGCAGGATAACGCCAGAAGCATAGAGGTGATCTACTGGAACATCGAAGAAGCCCTGAATCTGGTCTGCATGGAGGTCCATGGTGATGAGGCGGTCGATTCCGGCAACGCTAAGCAAGTCGGCAACCAATTTAGCACCGATGCTGACACGTGGCTTGTCCTTACGGTCCTGACGAGCCCAACCGAAGTAAGGCACAACAGCGATGATGTGGCGAGCTGATGCACGCTTGGCAGCATCGATCATCAACAGTAACTCCATCAAGTTGTCTGAATTAGGGAAGGTGCTCTGCACGAGAAATACGTCGCGACCGCGGATAGATTCCTCGAAAGAAACGCCAAACTCACCATCAGAAAACTTGGTTACTACCAAATTACCCAGTGGGCAACCTAAACTAGCGCAGATTTT
>JAIINY010000083.1:0-10873 GCA_022741625.1 Prevotella sp.
ATGAATCGCTTGTCCACCCGCCTCTTTAGCTCAGTTGGCCAGAGCACGTGATTTGTAATCTCGGGGTCGTTGGTTCGAATCCGACAAGAGGCTCAAAAAAGGAATCTTCTTTCAGAAGGTTCCTTTTTTTGTTTTCAAAACCATTCTATCTTTAATTATCTATAAATATTCTCCCCCTTTACACCTTATATAATAAAAAAGTTGTATTTTTGCAAATTGATATATTACATTCGTAGAAATACATTAAGACAATGAATACAGAAAATAAAGAGAAGCAAGAAGAAAAGAAGAACGACGAACAGAGCCAGGCAAAGTTCAATAACCCAGATCAGAAGATCAAGATCTTTGTGATTGATACAGGAAAGATCAAACAGACCAAGGCTTTTGCCCGTCAAGACGGTACCCTGCTTGGTATCGTATGGGTAGCCAGTTTCGTTTGTACCATGCTGGCAGCCGACCCGGAATATCATATATTGGGATTGTTTTCCAATATCCTCATCCTCTCCACTCCATTCGTGGTGGCAAAGCGACTGAAATATTTCCGTGATGTGGTAAGAGAAGGTCATATCTCCTTCAAGCACGGATTGTATTACTGTGTCCAGACATTCTTCTATGCCACCTTGCTGCTCACCATCGTGCAGTATCTCTGGTTCCGATTCATGAATACCGGTATGTTTATGACCCAGCTTCAGGCGAACTACCAGATGATAGCCCAGGCTTATCAGTTGACAGCAGAGGAAACCAAAGCCCTCTTCGATGCCATCACGATGATGAAGCCTATCGCATGGGCATCCATGTTCATGATCACCGACCTGATAGCAGGCGCAGTACTCAGTCCGATTCTCGCAGCCATCTATTCAAAGAAGCGAATCAGCCAGCAGTAACCGGCAAATTAGAAAATCTTAAAACATAACATAAGAAAATGGATATTTCAGTTATAGTTCCTCTTTTCAACGAGGAAGAATCATTGCCAGAACTCTTTGCTTGGATCAAGCGAGTGATGGACACCAACGATTTCACATACGAAGTTATCTTCGTGAACGACGGTTCTACCGACCGTTCATGGAATGTCATAGAAGAACTTGCCGAGAAGTTCGAGCAGGTAAAGGGCATCAAGTTCCGCCGCAACTACGGAAAGAGTCCGGCACTCTATTGTGGATTCAAGGAGGCACAGGGAGATGTTGTCATCACCATGGATGCAGACCTGCAGGATTCTCCTGATGAGATTCCGGGACTCTACCAGATGATTACCAAGGAAGGCTACGACCTCGTTTCCGGTTACAAGCAGAACCGCAAGCAGGGCGATCCTCTCAGTAAGACCATCCCTACCAAGCTGTTCAATGCTACAGCCCGAAAGGTAAGCGGAATCCATAATCTCCATGACTTCAACTGCGGACTGAAGGCTTATCGCCGCGAAGTAGTCAAGAACATCGAGGTATATGGCGAGATGCATCGCTACATTCCATATCTAGCCAAGAACGCCGGCTTTACCAAGATTGGCGAAAAACCGGTTCATCACCAGGCACGCAAGTTCGGAACATCCAAGTTCATGGGCTGGAACCGTTTCGTAAACGGCTATCTCGACCTGATGACCCTCTGGTTCCTCAGCAATTTCGGCAAGAAGCCAATGCACGTATTCGGATTCCTGGGCAGTCTCGTGTTCTTCATCGGCTTCCTCTCGCTCATCGGCTTGGGCATCGACAAGAGTATCGACCTCTACCATGGCGTATATGGTCATCTCATCACCGACTCCCCATACTTCTACATTGCGCTCATCGCTATGGTACTGGGTAGCCAGTTCTTCCTTGCCGGATTCCTGGGCGACCTGATCAGCCGTCAGAATCCAAACCGTAACGATTATCAAATAGAAAAGGAAATAAGATGCGGAAAATAATACCAATGGTCATCCTGATGATGGTGCTCACGATGGTGGGGTGTTCCACTCTTGACTGCCCGCTCAACAACACGACTTACACCAAGTACAAGTTGATGGGCAACATCAAGACCCTGCAGGACACCATGACCATCTCGACCACCAAGACTGTGGGCACCGACAGCGTGCTCATCAACAGGGATGTGAAAGTAGATAGTTTCATTCTTCCGATGAGTTATCATCAGCCGGAGGATGTTTTCTACTTCGAGATTCGCAACCGCGATCATCAGGTGTGGAAAGACACGGTGACCGTGAAGAAGGAGAATTATTCGCATTTCGAGTCTGTGGATTGCGGTCCGTCATTCTTCCATACCATTACGGAGGTGAAGACCACTCACAACTACATCGACTCGATAGTCATCAACAATAAAGAGGTAAATTATGATGCATCTAAAGCACATTTCTATATCTATTTCGGCAATCGCCACTAAGGCAACATCCATGGGGATAACCAAAGCTGTTTCTTTGGAGATGACAAAAGCTGTAGAGAAAGGAGCTTTCCTTCTGGCTTGTCTTCTGATGCTGGGAGGTGCTTCTGCGAATGCACAGAACCAGAAGAAGATGGCTACTGTGGAGAAGGATACCATCCCGTTCTTCCGCGGAATGGCTGTGGGAGTAGATGTCATCGGACCGGTTCAGCTGATGGTCAGCGATTACGGCCAGTACGAGGCATCCCTCCGTATCAATCTCAAGGACAAGTACTATCCGATCTTCGAACTGGGATATGGCAAGGCTGATGCCAGCGACGAGAGTACGAAGATCAATTACAAGACCAGCGCTCCCTATGTCCGCATCGGTATAGACTGGAACCTGCTGAAGAACAAGCACGACGAATACCGTCTGTTTGGAGGTTTCCGCTACGGTTTCACATCCTTCAAATACGATGTCACCTCTCCCCCCATCCAGGACCCGGTATGGGGAGGCGATGTTCCTTATGGAGCCGAAGGCGTGAAGAGCAACTATCACTGGCTGGAAGGAGTCTTCGGAGTAGATGCCAAGATATGGGGACCTGTCCGCATGGGATGGAGCTTCCGATACAAACGCCGGTTGGCTGAGAAGGATGGCGAAATAGGCAACAGCTACTATGTGCCGGGCTTCGGAAAGCAAGGCGGTTCCCGATTAGGTGGCACCTTTAACGTTACACTTGAGATATAATGTAAGCAAGACAATGAAAAAAAAGAAACTGATTTGGCAGATACCTTTTCTGCTCATTCTGATCATAGGCAGTATCTTCGTGATACGCCAGCAGCGCAACACCCCATTCCAGAAAGATGAGGGTATGGTGTTCGGCACCATCTATCACATCACTTATCAGAGCGACACCAACTATCAGAAAGAGATAGAGGCTGAGTTGCAGAAAGTGGATAATTCACTTTCCCCATTCAACAAGACCTCCATCATCTCCCGCATCAACCGCAATGAAAAGGTGAAGGTAGATGAGATGTTCAGTGAGGTATTCCAACTCGCCGAGAAGATTTCCGGAGATACAGACGGAGCCTTCGATATCACCGTGGCGCCTATGGTGAATGCCTGGGGATTCGGTTTCAAGACCGGTAACCCTCCTACCCGACAGACCATCGACAGTCTGCGTGCCATCGTGGGATTCCACACCGTTTCCCTGCAGGATGGTTACGTCATCAAGAAGAATCCGAAGACGATGCTCGACTGCTCTGCCATAGCCAAGGGATATGGCACCGATGTGGTAGCGAGATTCCTCAAGAAGAAAGGCGTACAGAACTTCATGGTAGAGATAGGTGGAGAGATCGTGGTAAACGGCAACAACGAGAAACTGCAGCCATGGCGCATCGGAATCAACAAGCCAACGGATGATTCGCTCAATACCAATCAGGCTATCCAGGATGTAGTCAGCGTAAGCAATATCGCAATGGCAACCAGCGGCAACTACCGCAACTTCTACTACAAGAACGGAAAGAAGTATGCCCACACCATCGACCCGAAGACAGGCTATCCGGTACAGCACAACATCCTTTCTGCCACCGTATTTGCAGATGACTGTGCCACCGCCGATGCCTATGCCACCTCGTTCATGGTACTGGGATTGGATGGAGCCAAGAAGATTCTGGAGAAACATCCCGAGCTTTGCGCCTATCTGATTTATTCAGACCAGAAGGGCAGCAACCAGATCTGGTATTCTCCTTCTCTTCAGAAGAAGTTAGGAAAATAAAGCTTCAGAAAAAGAAAGAAAAATAAAGAACGATGCAGGAAGATAAGTTATACGATACGCTCTTGAATCTGCCTCTGTTTCTCGGAATGAGCCGCGCCGACCTTCTTCAGATTGCCGGACATACCAAGTTCGATTTCCAGAAGATAGAAGGAGGTGAGACTTTAACCGAGATAGGTGAACCCTATCACCGGCTGCTCTTTCTCCTTTCCGGAGAAGTGGCAGTAGAGACCATGGCAGATGACCGCGGATATAGAATCGTAGAGACCATCAAGGCGCCGGAGGTATTCATGATAGAACGCCTCTTCGGATACGACCAGCACTCGCCCCATCACTATGTGGCGAGAAATGACTGCAGCCTGATGAGCATCAGCAAGAAAGAAGTGCTGCGACTCGCCAACCAATACGAAATCTTCCACATCAATCTGCTCAACCTCATCTCCACCCAGGCACAGAGAAGCAATCGCCGCCTCTTCAGGGTACCCCCAAAGACGCTCAGCGACAGCATCATCCGATTCTTCGAGAACCATTGCCTACGCCCGGCAGGAGAAAAAAACTTCCACATCAAGATGGAGCGCCTGGCACAGGAACTGAATGTCAAGCGGCTCAAGGTATCAGTGACGCTCAACGAACTGGAGACCAAGGGACTGATCGAACTCCATCGCGGCAGAATCAGCATCCCTGCACTCGAGAAATTAATCAATAGATAACAATTAAAATTATGCAAGATAATAATTCCACAAAGAATAACGAAACCCAGAAGAGAGAGAATCCTTTCTTCCTGCCCTATGGCACCCCACATTATACAGTCCCTTTCCACCGCATCCAGCTCGGTGATTACGAAGAGGCTTTCATGGAAGGTATCCGACGCGATGACGAGGCCACAGACAAGATTATCAATGACCCGGCAGAGCCTACCTTCGAGAATACCATTGCACGCGTAGATACCGAGAAAGGGGAACATTATTACGATCTCCTGAGTCGTGTTTCCAATGTATTCTCTTGCATGATGAGTGCAGAAACCTGCGATGAGATGGAAGAACTGGCACAGAAACTGAGTCCGATTCTCACCAAGCATGCCAACGATATCACCCTGAACAAGAAGCTCTTCGAGCGCATCAAGTTTGTTCACGATCATCCAAACCGTAAGCTCAATGCCGAGGAACAGATGCTCCTAGACACCAGCTACGACGGTTTCGTGCGCAGCGGTGCCCTGCTCGATGAAGAAGGCAAGGAGAAGCTGCGCAAGCTCACCGAGGAGGCAAGCATGCTCACCCTCCAGTTCTCGCAGAATCTGCTGAAGGAAAACAAGGCTTACACCCTGCATATCACCGATAAGGCTCAGCTCGACGGACTCCCAGAGACCGCCATCGCAGCTGCTGCCCATAATGCAAAGGAGAAGAATGAAGAGGGATGGATCTTCACCCTCGACTTCCCTAGCTACTCTCCTTTCATGACCTACTCTACCCAGCGCGAACTCCGCAAGCAGATGTACATGGCGAGAAATACCGTCTGTACCCACGACAATGAGCAGAACAACCTGCAGATCTGTCAGCGACTGGTCAACCTACGCAGAGAGCTGGCACAGCTTCTGGGCTTCGAAACCTATGCCGATTACGTACTCCGTCATCGTATGGCAAGCACCACAGAAAATGTATATAAGCTCCTGAACGATCTCATCGATGCCTACAAGCCTACCGCCATCCACGAGACGGCAGAGGTAGAGGCACTCGCCAAGAAACTGGAGGGCGATGATTTCGAGATGCAGCCATGGGATTTCGGATTCTATTCTCATAAGCTCCAGATGGAGAAGTACAATCTCGATGCAGAGATGCTTCGTCCTTATTTCCAGCTCGATAAGGTGATTGATGGCGTATTCGGTCTTGCCAACAAGCTCTACGGCATCACCTTCCAGGAGAACAAGGATATCCCGGTCTATCATCCTGATGTCAAGGCATACGAGGTATTCGATAAGGACGGCAGCTATCTGGCAGTCTTCTATGCCGACTTCTTCCCTCGCAAGGGCAAGCAGGGAGGTGCCTGGATGACAGAGTTCCAGGGACAGTGGATAGATTACAAGGGCACCAATGTGCGCCCTCATGTCAGCGTGGTAATGAACTTCACCAAGCCTACCGCCGAGAAGCCAGCCCTCCTGACCCTGGGCGAGGTAGAGACCTTCCTCCACGAGTTTGGTCACAGCCTCCACGGCATGTTTGCCAACACCCGTTTCGAGAGTCTTTCGGGCACCAATGTATGGTGGGACTTCGTAGAGTTGCCATCCCAGTTTATGGAAAACTATGCAGTGGAGAAGGATTTTCTGCGCACCTTTGCCTTCCATTACGAGACAGGCGAACCGTTGCCGGACGATCTCATCGAGCGCATCGTGAAGAGCCGCAACTTCATGACGGCTTATGCCTGTCTGCGCCAGGTAAGTTTCGGATTGCTGGATATGGCATACTATACCAAGAAGGAAGCCTTCACAGAAGATATCATCCCATTTGAGAAGGAGGCATGGAAAAAGGCGATGATCTTCCCTCAGTTGCCTGATACCTGCATGACCGTACAGTTCTCTCATATCATGGCAGGTGGATATGCAGCAGGTTACTACAGCTACAAGTGGGCAGAGGTGCTCGATGCCGATGCCTTCAGCGTATTCAAGAAGAACGGCATCTTCGATCAGGCTACCGCCCAGAGCTTCCGCGACAATATCCTTTCGAAGGGAGGCACCGAGCATCCGATGACTCTCTACAAGCGATTCCGCGGACAGGAACCAACCATCGATGCCCTGCTCGAACGCAACGAGATAAAGAGAAATGCAGAATAAAAATAAGATATGTAGTATCTTCTATATAGAAAATGTGAAAATAAATAGAAAATGTTGAAGGATGGAAAATCAACTTTCTAAACAGAAGAAGCTCGACCTGCGCTACCTGCGCATGGCTCGCATCTGGGCTGAAAACAGCTACTGCAAGCGCCGCCAGGTAGGTGCGCTGGTGGTGAAGGACAAGATGATCATCAGCGATGGATACAATGGAACTCCCAGCGGATTCGAGAACATCTGCGAGGAAAACAATGTAACCAAGCCATACGTTCTGCATGCCGAGGCCAACGCCATCACCAAGCTGGCACGCAGCAGCAACAATAGCGATGGCAGTACACTCTATGTCACAGCCTCTCCCTGCATCGAATGCTCCAAGCTCATCATCCAGTCGGGCATTAAGCGTGTGGTCTATGCCGAGAAATACCGCCTCACCGACGGTGTGGATCTTCTGAAGCGTGCAGGAGTGGTGGTAGAATACATGAATCCGGATGAAGAAGAAACCTCACAGGATTAAAGAAAGAAAAAGAGAGAAAGAAACGTTAGTATATTAAATTAGTTAGTTATGAATATGAATAAGAATAAGACCAATCGGTATATGCCCTTCATCATGGCGCTCTGCGTTGTGCTGGGCATCATCATCGGCACATTCTTTTCGAATCATTTCGCCGGCAACCGACTCAATGTCATCAATAGTGGAAGCAACCGTCTGAACAACCTGCTCCACCTCATCGATGACCAGTATGTAGATGCCGTGAACATCGATTCGCTGGTCGATAAGGCGATTCCTCAGATTCTTGCCGAACTGGATCCTCACTCTGTCTATATCAGTGCGAAAGATGCAGCAGCCGCCACCGACGACCTCAAGGGTTCGTTCTCGGGCGTAGGCATCGAGTTTGTCATCCGCCAGGACACCATCCATGTGCAGAATGTGATTCAGAACGGACCAGCCGAAAAGGCTGGATTGTTGGCAGGTGATAAGATTGTAGCCGTAGATGGCAAGCCTTTCGTAGGCAAGATTGTCACCAATCAGGAAGCGATGCACCGCCTCAAGGGTCCTAAGGATACCAAGGTGAAGATTGGCGTCATCCGCTATGGCAGCAAGAAGGTGCAGACCTTCACCGTCACCCGTGGCGAGATACCTACCAAGAGTGTCACCGCTGCCTATATGCTCGATGACAACACCGGATATATCCGCATCAAGAACTTCGGCGAGAACACCTATCCAGAGATGCTCATCGCCCTGGCAAAACTCTCACAGCAGGGATTCAAGAATCTCTGTATCGACCTGCGCGACAATTCGGGTGGTTATCTCACAGCCGCTGTGAACATGGCAAACGAATTCCTGCCAGAGAAGAAACTCATACTCTATACCCAGGGCCGCAAGTCGCCTCGCCAGGATTACATGAGTGATGGCAAGGGTTCCTACAAGAAGATTCCGATGGTTGTGCTCATCAATGAGGGTTCTGCTTCTTCGGCTGAGATCTTTGCAGGAGCCATGCAGGACAACGACCGTGCCACCATCATCGGCCGCCGTTCGTTCGGTAAGGGATTGGTACAGCAGCAGATTGAGTTCCCAGACCACAGTCTCATCCGTCTTACCATCGCCCGTTACTATACTCCATCAGGCAGATGTATCCAGAAACCATATACCCTGGGCGACAGCGGTGATTACGAGCAGGATCTCCTCACCCGTTATGAGCATGGAGAGTTCTTCTCGCAGGATAGCATCAAGCATACCGGTCCGGCTTACCATACCGGCATTGGCAGAGTGGTTTATGGTGGTGGTGGCATCACTCCAGATATCTTCGTTCCTGAAGATACCCTGGGTATGACATCTTACTTCAAGGAAGCGAGCATGAGCGGACTGATTCTCCAGTTTGCGTTTACCTATACGGACGACAACCGTCCTAAGTTGAACAATTTCAAGGAGATGATGGAACTCGCCGATTATCTTGATAAGCAGAACCTGGTAGAGCAGTTTGCCGTTTATGCCGACAAGCGCGGACTGAAGCGCCGTAACCTTCTCATCCGCAAGTCTCACAAGCTGCTGGACCGTGTTCTCGACAGCCGCATCATCTACAATATGCTGGATGAGCAGGCGTGGACAGAATACATCAACCAGGATGATCCTGTGATTAGGAAAACTCTTGAGGTCTTCAATAATCATGCCGCCTTCCCTAAGAAGCCTGCTGCACCGACAAAGGCTACAAAGGCAACAAAGGCTGCAGGCAAAGTGGTAAAGAAGAAGTAAGCATGGATAAGAAAGAATTAAGAAAAATAATAAGAGATAGAAAGCGACAGTATTCCTCAAGTACTCTTGAGGAACTGTCGCTTTCCGTTTTATCTCATCTCGAAGAGAATGGGCATCTGCAATCTGCCCATACAGTGATGATGTACTATTCCCTCCCCGACGAGGTGAATACCCATCGTTTCATCGATAGCCTGGTGGCTTCCGGTAAGAAGGTATTATTGCCCGAAGTAATTGACGACCGGAATATGGTGCTTCGTGAATACAGCGGAAGAGCGGATTTAAGAGAAGGCACCTATCATATCATGGAGCCTGCAGGCGCCCTTTTCCCTCCCCATCGCTACAGTGAGATAGATGTAGCCATCATCCCGGGTATGGCATTCGATATCCAGGGTAATCGTCTGGGCAGGGGCAAAGCCTATTACGACCGCTTCCTCCCGAAGATTCCTGGAGCCTACAGAATAGGCATCGCCTTCCCCTTCCAGCTCCTGTCTCAGATTCCGACGGAGGAAACAGATATCGCCATGAACGAAATCGTCTCGTAAGAAAGAGATCATCTCATAAAAAAAAAGCATTTTTTCGCAAGAAAATACAATATAATACGGGAAAATGCGTTAATAAAAGAAAAAAAGACGATTTTTTATTCTCCCCGATTAAACCTTTTAGGATTTTCGGGGTCAAATTAAACGATTAGAATTCATAAACTGAACTTTTATTATATCGTGTAAGATTCAATAGGAAATTTATTAGTTAGTATTTAGGTAGATGAAGCACCGGCTTGTGAAAGTCGATGCTTTTTTCGTTTTTTAACGGCAAACAATATGATTTCTCGTTTTTTTTTACTACTTTTGTATTTCGAACAAAAAACAATGCAAATCAAAAAGGCATTGCCATCAAAACATAAACAACAATGATGAAACGAAGTAACTACATATTATTATCCATTCTGACAATAGGTCTCATGGCTTCTTGCGCAGAAAAGAAAAAGAGCAAGATAATCATTGCCCCCAAACCTGTGGCACAGGTAACCAACAAACCCACCCAGGAGATGAGCGGATATGAACAGTCAAGAGATGTAGAATGGCTGGGCAACCATTACAAGGTGGTAGTGAAGCGAGAAGCCGACCACGAATTACCCATCATCCAACTGGACAAGACCAACAAGTATTACGATAACAAGATAACCATCCGCATTCTGAGAAGCGATGGTACCGAGTTCTTCAACCAAACCTTTACAAAGGCAGCCTTTGAAAGCAATCTCGATAAGAAGACGAAATCTACGGGAGCCCTTCTGGGCATCGTTTTCGATAAGGCAGAAGGAGATAATCTCTGTTTTGCAGCCAGTGTCGGTTCCCCGGATATCACCAGCGATGAATACCTTCCATTGGTACTGAAAATATCAAGAATGGGCGCCGTCAGTATCAGCAAAGACCAGGTTCTCGATACCGAATCCGCTTCCGGATCCGCCTCTTCTTCAGCCTCTTCTACTTCTAAAGAAGATTTGGAAGATGATGACGAAGGAGTATAAAAAAGAAACTCGAAAGTAAGTATAACGCGAAAGTAAGTATAACGCGAAAGTAAGCTCCATACGCCCTGAAAGGGCAGAAGCTCCTAGCCCAGGGAGGGCACTGAAAAAGGTACCCAATTTTAAGTTGCATAGCTTGTTTTTGAACTTTAATTCTTGTCCAA
>JAIINY010000432.1:0-1548 GCA_022741625.1 Prevotella sp.
ACAAACTGGTTGCCCGGACCGAAGATCTTATATACCTTAGGCACGCTCTCTGTACCGTATGCCATCGCACCGATGGCCTGCACGCCGCCAGCCTTGAAAATCTTGCTTACGCCAGCAATTTTTGCCGCCATCAGGATAGCTGGATTCACCTTACCCTCCTTGTTAGGAGGCGTGCAGAGAACAATCTCCTTGCAACCGGCAATCTTGGCAGGAGTGGCGAGCATCAATACGGTGCTAAACAAAGGTGCAGTACCACCAGGGATATACAATCCCACCTTCTCTATCGCCACGCTCTTCTGCCAGCAGGTGACACCAGCACAGGTTTCCACCTTCTTACCCTCAAACTTCTGGCTCTGATGGAATGCGGCAATGTTATGATGGGCGAGGTGCAAAGCGTCTTTCAGTTCTTGAGAAACCAGTTGCTCAGCCTCTTCGATTTCAGCCTCAGTCACAGCCAAAGAATCGAGATGGGCATGATCAAACTTCTCCTCGTAACGCTTCACGGCTTCATCGCCATGGTTCTTCACATCGTCGAGTACACCTTGTACGGTCACATTCAACTGCGATACATCCAGGTGTGGGCGTTCTACAATCTCGCTCCATTCCTCCTTTGCAGGATACTTTATTACCTTCATTCCTTATTATACTTTGAAATTTATTAATACATTGAACTTTGCAAACAGTTCAATGTTACAATATCATCTTCTCGATTGGTGTCACCAAGATGCCCTGTGCACCGAGTTCCTTCAACTTACCGATGATTTCCCAGAAGCGCTTCTCATCGAGAACGGTGTGGATAGAGCACCACTCCTCGTCTGCCAATGGGATGATAGTAGGGCTCTTGATACCAGGCAATACCTGGGTAATCTCCTCTACCTTCGCCTTAGGGGCATTCATCATCACGTACTTCTTGTCCTGTGCAGAGCGTACAGCCTCGAAACGGAACAGCATCTCGTTGAGAATCTGATGCTTCTCTTCATCCATCTTCCAGTTGCCGATGAGCAGAGCCTCGCTCTTCATCACTACCTCTACCTCGGCAAGATTGTTGCTTACCAGTGTAGAACCAGAGCTGACAATATCAAAGATACCATCTGCCAGACCGATACCCGGGCTAATCTCCACAGAACCAGTGATGACGTGAATGTCGGCATTGATATTGTTCTTCTTCATGAAGTTGCGCAGTATGTTAGGATAAGAAGTAGCAATCTTCTTGCCATTAAACCACTGCAATCCTGGATAATCAATCTTCTTAGGGATGGCAAGACTCAAGCGGCACTTGCTGAAACCCAATCGGTCGATAATCTGTGCGTTTTCACCACGCTCTACAAATTCATTCTCACCCACGATACCGATGTCGGCAACGCCAGAGGCTACGCTCTGGGGAATATCGTCATCGCGGAGATAGAGCACCTCCAGAGGGAAATTACTTGCCTGCACCAGAAGAGTGCGCTTTGAGGCGCTTACCTTGATGTCCGCCTCTGCTAAAAGATTCATTGTGTCGTCGAACAGACGACCTTTACTTTGTACTGCTATTCGTAACATATTTCT
>JAIINY010000433.1:0-1544 GCA_022741625.1 Prevotella sp.
TGAGGTAAAGGAAGAGTTTGGAACTCTATCCTTTAACAATGTGTTACTTTATAGAGAGGACACAAAAATGTACCAAGTTATTTTTTAATCATTACATAGAATACCAACAATTATTTTCTTTGGCATATTTTTCTACATAGCTTTGTTCGCTATATAAGTTGCCTCCATACTCAGAGCTAGAGCAAGATTCCGTTTCATTGTTTGCGCAGCTTCTGAAGAGGAAGTCGGTGACTTCTTCCATTCTGCCAACTTGCGAAGCATTCTCTCTGTACTTTCTTTGTGATATTGATTCAAATATGTCATACTTCATTTTTCATTTTGATTAATAGTGCAAAAATAGTGCTTTTTCTATTAATTCCCAAATATTCCAGCAACTTTTATACATTAGTAACACAACCGAAAATTTGCTAAGGCAATTCATCTGTCACATCCAACACGTTTTTTCCTTTTTTTCTTGCGTCATTCAGATAAAAACCGTACCTTTGCAGTATGAAAACATTATTAGACGTTCATACACATACCATAGCATCCGGTCATGCCTTCAGCAGTTTGCAGGAAATGACCATGGCTGCAAAAGAAAAGGGGTTGGAAATACTGGGAATCACAGAACACGGACCACATATCCCGGGCACCTGTGATCCCATCTATTTCAGAAACCTGCATTGCGTTCCCCGTCAGCTCTATGGAATCAGGCTGATGCTGGGAGCAGAACTCAACATCCTCAATACCCAGGGCGATATTGACCTCGATGAGGATTACTGGCGCATACTTGATATCCGAATCGCTGGCATTCATAGCCTTTGCTGGCAGGGAGGAACCAGGGAAGAGAACACGCAGGGAGTCATCAATGCCATGCGCAATCCATTCGTGCAGATTATCTCCCATCCTGGAGATGGAACGGCAGAACTGGATTTCGAGGCTCTGATGAAGGTTTCCAAGGAGACGCATACCCTGCTCGAAATCAACAATCACTCCATGGCTCCCATCCGTCACAAAACAGTGGCAGCTCCTAATAACCTGGAACTGCTGGAACTTGCCAAGAAATACAAGACACCTGTCATCTTCGGAAGTGATGCCCACTTCTCTACCATGATTGCCGACTACAGCAACATCATGCCGCTGGTAGAGAAAGCAGAGTTCCCGGAAGAGCTGGTTCTCAACTATCAGCCGGAGAAGTTCATGGCTTATCTCAAGCCTACCCCAGAAAAATAGGAAAAAATCGTTTCACATTTCATTTGCACTACTATGATTATAGAGGAAATTATCAAGTATAACGAGGAATTCGTAGCCAGCAAAGGTTACGAGAAGTATCTTACGAGCAAATATCCAGACAAGAAACTTGCCATTCTTTCCTGTATGGATACCCGCCTGACAGAGCTTCTGCCAGCAGCCTTGGGATTGAAGAATGGAGATGCCAAGCTCATCAAGAATGCCGGTGGACTGGTTATCAGTCCATTCGACTCCGCCATGCGCAGCCTCCTGGTTGCCATTTACGAACTGGGTGTAGAGGAAATCATGGTCATCGCCCACTCCAACTGCGGTGC
>JAIINY010000434.1:0-1540 GCA_022741625.1 Prevotella sp.
GATTTTCTTCTTCCTCAGAGCCTTGCTGCTCCTCGGAGGTTTCTTCGGACAGTATCTTGTAAAGCGCAAGTCGGGTGCGGAGATTCGTGAACAGATGAACACCCTGACGCTCGATAATATCGATACCCTGGGCGATCGCTTGCCAAAGAACAAGCAGGCTGTCATCGTTTCCTATATGAAGAAAGTCGTGGACAACCGTCAAAGCAAGGCGCAGGTGAACCGCATCCTCGACCAGTATGCCCAGTTTGTTGAGAAGGATCTTTCTCTCCCTTCTACACTTCTGAAGATGGGTCCTATGCTCGGACTGATGGGTACCTTGATTCCGATGGGTCCAGCTCTGGTAGGTCTTTCTACCGGCGATATTGCTTCGATGGCTTACAATATGCAGGTGGCTTTCGCTACCACCGTAGTGGGATTGTTCTCTGCAGGCATCGGTTTTGTAACCAAGCAGACCAAGAACCGATGGTACACCGAGGATATGAGTAACCTCGAGTTTATGGCAGACCTGATTGATGAGAAAAAGTAACTCCTTAACATCTTGAAAAGAATATGAGACAAAGACGTAGAAGTCGTCTCTCGCATGATGGCGAGGATGATGATCCGATGAGCGTAGTGAGCAACCTCTTCGATGTGGCGATGGTATTTGCCCTTGCCCTGATGGTGGCACTCGTTTCGCGCTATAATATGACGGAAATGTTCAGCAAGGATAATTTCACGATGGTGAAGAACCCTGGCAAGGAGAATATGGAAATCATTACCAAGGATGGACAGAAGATCAATCGCTATACTCCTTCGGAAGACCAGAACAATAAATCTGGTAACAAGGGAAAGAAGGTGGGCATCGCTTACCAGCTGGAGAATGGCGAAATCATCTATGTTCCGGAAGATAAATAAGCGGGGATTGCAAATCCCCTTGAACAGAAAATATTATTGTAACTAAAAGAAAAATAAAGAAAAATGAAAAAGTTTAAAACAATGATGGCCATGATGTTGGCTTTGGTTTCTATGTGTGTAGCATTCAGCTCTTGCAGCAGCGATGATGATAATGATACTGTGGCAGCTGCCAAGGAGATTGCCGGTTCATACACCAGCACCCTGGATATGACCGTAATGGGGCAGGCTTCTACATACGATAATGTTACTATGAAGATTGAGGCTGTTGATGATGCTACCGTCAAGGTAACATTGCCTGCTTGCGGCGAGGGCATGATGGCTCTTCCTGCTCTAGAGGTTCCTGCTGTAAAGGTAACTGGTTCCAATGGTGCTTATACATTCGCTCAGGAAAATTATGCCGGTACTGTTACCGTAAATGGTGCAGAGAAGAATTACACTGTAACCTTGCAGGGCACTTTGAAGGACAAAACCTTGACCGTCAACTATTCTATTCAGTATGGCAAGATGCCTATGCCGATGATTGCTAAGTTTGTTTGTACAAAATAAGTAGATTGTTTCAGGATAAACTTTGCCATAATTCGATGAAACAAAAGATATTCGCACTATTCCTGATCCTTTGCGGATTGTGCCTGAATCTGAAAGCCGA
>JAIINY010000435.1:0-1528 GCA_022741625.1 Prevotella sp.
ACCTTCTCATATTTGGCATCAACTATCACCTTGCCTTTTAAGGTCATAATACCCCAATATCTTGGAATCTCTTCAAAGGCACAATAGGCACCAACAGGTTGCGCTATGCTGCGATAAAGGGGTGGCACGACAACTCTGCCATCCACTTTTATGCCCCATTTCTTTCCAGCCTGATATAATTCCACATGTCCTGCTACAGACTTTTCATGCAAAAGAATCATCTCGCTTGCTTTCTTTTTCTTCTCCTGTAACATCATCTCATCATAGTATTTCTTGCCAAGGCGAGGCATTACAATATGAAGATCTTCATTTTCATTCTTTGGGTTATTGCATCCAATATAGGTCTTCTTCAAATATGAATCCACCAGGTAGTAGTCCTGCTTGCTGTCCATAACCACGATACAACCACAACGAAGAGTGGCACACTTCCAATACACATGTTCATAATCACCACGCAAGAAACATACTCGATTACTATCTATAGTAGCCTTCATCATCAAGCCATTGCCTCCTTCATAATAGTACCATTCCTGGCAACCACTATCTACTAAATAATTATAACGATATATCAGGTAATCCCCAAAATTGAACAGGTCATATTTGGAAGGGCAATATGGCCAAGAGAAATGTTCGTAGGTGCGAGACATATAAACATCTCCATATTTGATGAACTCCCAACCTTCTAGCGTAACCACCTTTGGAACATCGTAAACATTGGGACCATCGTCAATAATAGCTCCAGACAACAGGTCATAATAGCAGACCTCCTTTCTGCGATGTCGGTAGAACAGGATGTTACCATCCAACAGCTTCATGTCATAGTAATCGCCTGGCTCCAAGACTTGTTCCCCCTGCCGGTTCACTACCGTCATCTTTCCATCAGGCAGCTTGATGATGGCAAACTCCCCTCTACTGTCCACAAACTCACGATACTGTATCGTTTGGAGCAATTCTTCATGGCTCATCACCATCATCATTTCTGAGTCTGGATGAATCTGAATACAGTCTTGCACCTTGCTCATCAGGAAAAACTCTCTATCCTTCGGAGTCTCCTTTTTCTTGCCAACTTTCAGCTTTCCTTCAAACATCGCATTCCAGTTCCATACCTGCGAAGGCAACCCGAACACCCGATACAGTCCCACATTATCTATAATCACGCAGTTCTTCTTTCCTTTAGCTACTCGCAATCCACGTCCCACCATCTGCAGGTACTTGGCAAGTGACAATGTTGGTCGAGCCAACTGTACAAACTCCACATCCGGACAGTCAAATCCCTCCGAGAAAATGTCCACATTCACCAGCACTTGGATAGGAGCTGCCCCATCAGCAAGCCTGTCAGCAGCCCCATCAGCAGGTCGCAAGCAAGTAGCACCAAGGCGGTCCCATCCCGCACAATCTGACGAGACCTTTGATGGTCCGCCAACCTTAGAGCGTAGCGGTTCCGAGCACCGGAGGGCGGTTACATCCCTAATCCCTATGGTAGGGATTTAGGGCTTGGGTATAGGGTAAGGACCTCCTCTTCGCAAGA
>JAIINY010000436.1:0-1524 GCA_022741625.1 Prevotella sp.
GTTCTGACACTGCGATTGAGGTGAATATTCGAATAATGCGAGCTTTCACTTCAATGCGTCACTTTCTACAGAACAATGCCGAAGTGTTTCAGCGTCTCTCGACTATGGAATACCATCAATTGGAAATGCAACAACACTTGCAAGAATCCGACAAGCGTATAGAAGAAGTGTTTCGCAGATTGGACGAGGGCAACGCAAAGCCGAAACAAGGTGTGTTCTACAGAACTATCTTTTGGAAAGGAACTAAACAAAAATTAGTAATGAGATTTTGCGCGATATTAATACTTTCTGTGATTTCAATTCTAAACAGTTTGGAATTGAAATCACAGACTGTTGTAAACATTTTAAGTAATGGTTATAAGTTAGAGAGAAGTTTATTTCTACACGGGAAAAAAATCGGGGTATATAATAAAAAGGGTAGATTGATTAGATTGTCCACAGATGACAAAACGCGTCAAAAGATATTTTTAAATCAATCTAATAGCCTAACAGATTATGGAATAATGCTAAAATATCCCGAGGTCATATATAAGGATGCATGTGTTATTGCTGATATTTTATCAAGTTATGACCCAAGCGAAATCTTGTCATTTACAAAGGCAATAGGGGGACAAAAAAAGATTTCTATACAAAATATCAATAAGTATTACACATATCTTGATGCCAGTGTTGACTATGTGTTAAGTATTGAAATTATAGTCAAGGATTGTCTTATTACTCAATATAGTTATACATATAAGCCAAACATGTCTGACGTCATTATTTCATATACATGTGTCTTTACTTATGATAAGAATAATAGGGTCGTAAAATTAAAAAAAGAATATAGGAAACACTATGAAACAATAGAATTCATATATGAAACCAAATAAGACATGTTTCTTGCCAAGTCATATTGTGACATAGGTAATTCACAAAGTTCATCCAGCATAGTGGCCCCGGATGGTGAGATTACCACCACATTCGAGTACGACGATCACATAGGAGCATCCATTAAGGACTTGGGCAAGAAGTGGTTTGGTTTCTCCAAGATGGAGATACTTACACCAGACGAATTGGTGGAAAGGATCAATAGAGAGTAATCAATACGCAATATTTCAAGAATATAAATATTAAAAATTACGAATTATGAAAAAAATACTATCTATAATAATTGTAGTTTGGGGAATAGCGGTATTATGTACACTATTCTTGAGTTCATGTAAGCGACCAGAGGTCTTAGACAATAGTACTCTTGTAAATAGCGCAAGAAACGTGGCTTTGACCTTTGGTCCTGCGTATGTTCCATATTTTAAAGAGGCTAACGTATCGGATGTTCAAGTTTTCAAAAAGGAGGATTACGGAGACAGCCGCCCTCAAATAAGAAAACAGATAGGAAGAAAGTTCTATACTGTAACTTTTACATATGATAGTACTGCCGTTAAATTTGATTTTGGATTTGCAGCAAGAGTCAGAATATGGAAAGATACAGGGGAACCATTAGATGTTATATTTGGTAATGGTTGGGGAAGAAATTTTCTATTT
>JAIINY010000437.1:0-1523 GCA_022741625.1 Prevotella sp.
AGTCTCAACCTGAAAAGATTGAAGGCAGGCTGGGATGAAGAGTACCTGTCAAAACTTTTGGAGGGCAGCGCAATTTAATGCGTCTGCCCTGTAGGCTTCTCCGGCTTATAATATTAATTCTTCCGGCAACAAGTAAAGGTTACTCCGAAGACTATTAACGTAAAAACGATGCTACAATGATAGTACTTACAAGCAACAGCGATAGTACTTACAAGGTGCAAAGACGTTACTGAGAGGTCGCCATGATGGTACTGATGAGGCGTAAAGCGGCTTGTAGCGCTTATTGCCTCACTATGGCACAACATTGCCCCTTACCATGGCAATAACCTGCCATTGCCAGGCACAAAACGATACGTCGGGAGCTGGTAAAACAACCACTCGCTTTTTTACTCTTCACTCTTCACCAAATCGGCTGAAACCCCGATAAACACTGGGGGTGCGAGAGGTGAAGAGTTACGCACCACTCTTCACCCCCTCTTCACCCCTCTTCACCCCTTCACCTTCGGATTACGCACGAAATAGAAACGGAAACTCGCCCTGTTCGGTCGGGGGGCTGAAACCACTTTTTTTATGCCCCACAGATTTCACGGATTTTCCGTAAGTAAGCGGCTCCGCGTGAAGAGTGGTGAAGAGTGGCGTAAACTCTTCACCCGTGCAAGTTTCTAAGCTACAGATATTTATGACCTTCCGGTGAAGAGTGAAGAGTGTTTTTGAAAGTGGCTTGCTATTTTTATTTCTTTATCACCTTCAGAACCTGGTCGGCAAGGCTTCTCATTCCCTTGATTGTTGGGTGACCGTTCTTCTTGTCTATGTCATGAAGGGCGATGACCGGAACCTGATAGGTCTTGCAGATCTTTTTTACTGATTCGTTGATTTCATCCTTCAGCTCAGAATTTAGGATGAAGTAGATATCTACATTCGGATGGCGCTGCCGGAGATCGGAAAGCAACTTCGCCAGAGCAGGACGGAAACAGTAGAGGTCGGCACGCTTCCAGTTGCTGTACTGGTAGTTGCCGATAGGGGCATTCGCCCAACTGTCGTTCGTTCCGCCGCAAATCAAGATGATGTCCGGATTGCCCAGCAGAGTAGTGCGGTTGATGAATGAACGGTCGCTGTAATCCTCATCGCGGTAGCCGGTGTTGCAGATGGTGGAACCGGAATAGGAATTGATGTTGCCCATCTTGTAACCACCTTCCTTAATAACCTGCCACCACCAGGTTTGCTCCACCTTGTTGACATCGGTTGCTTTTTGAACCGCAGTGGTGTACCAGGTGGCATATCCCTTTGGGATGAAACCTTCGAAAGTTGAATACGAGTCGCCGAGCACGGCAACGGTCTGCTTTACCTGTGCCAGCAGGGGCATCAGGGCGAACATAAAGAGGCAGACGATAACTGATAATTTTTTCATGACGTTTTTTTATTATAGTTTGATTTTTATGTGATTCTCTTATGGGATAGGGTTTTAAACCCGATTGCAAAGATACGATATTATTTATGGATATACAAATGTTTGGGGCTATAAA
>JAIINY010000084.1:0-10657 GCA_022741625.1 Prevotella sp.
CTCTGTGCCATGTGTTTCGGTTCATGTATGGTAGCCAGCGGCATGCTTCACGCTATCACCCACGTGCTTCTGAAAAGCATCCATAGCACCGTATCACTTGTCTGCAGTACCGTAACATCGGGTGTATTGCTCAATCTCGTTATGGGCGACCAGTTCCTGAGCATCATCATGAATGCATCTATCTACAAGGATGAATATGCTGAACGAGGCTACCGTCCGGAACTCTTGAGCCGAAGTACAGAGGATAGTGCTACCGTAACGAGCGTACTGGTTCCATGGACAGCCTGCGGTATGACGCAGAGCACGGTTCTCGGCATCCCGACACTGGTGTATCTCCCCTTCTGCTTCTTCAACATCATCAGTCCGTTGATGAGTTGTCTGGTAGCTATTCTGGGCTTCGTACCCAAGCCTCAACCCAAGGAGGACAAAGCACCTGCAGTGGAAGAGTCTGATATCCATTAAATCTATAGGGAATTAATTAATATAGGAGATAGAGTGAAAGCCGAAGCCGAAAGGGCAAGGGGAACGACAAGAACCCTAATTAATGACAGGTGAGGGTTTCTAGAAATCCTTGAGCCCATCTTCTCTCCAAATCCGTGTAAACAATATTCAAGAATGAGAGAATCAGGCGGAAACACCCGTAAAATGGGGATAGAAGAGATGGAGAATTTTCCCTTAAGGATTTTTATTTTTTTCCTTAAGAGAATATATATTTTTCCTTAAGGAAAACGTCAGCTTCTCTTAAGAGATTTTTCCTCCACGCTTAACTTGTAAAGTTTTTTACCACTACTAGAGCTTCACCTCCACGTGGTCATGGTAAAGGAGGCAGTCCTAATTAAGTTTTCGGACTGCCCCCCAAAAAACGAGGATTTTATAACATTTTTAATAAAATCTCCATCAATATGAAAGAAAAAAAATACGAAAAACTGTCTTTTTTATAAAAAAATATATATCTTTGCAATCGTTATCAGCTTTTAAGCCTTGAAGTTTATATATGCAGACACTAATATAGGTGAGAAAACTGGTAAATGCAAGCTGACTATATACATTAATAATAGCAGCTTACAACGGAATTAAGAAATGAAAAGTCTGCAAGAACGAACAGAACACAAAGTATGGTAAAAAATCTAAAGGTAGGTATGCTCGTATGCGCCTCTATCCTGGCGGCAAATGCTTCATACGCTAACTACCCAACATCCAATGAGCTACTGACTGTTACACAACAAACAGGAAAGATTAAGGGAACCATCGTCGATTCCAAAACAGGAGAACCTGTCATTGGAGCAAGTGTGAAAGTAAAAGGCACCAACCTGGCTGCCGTAACCGACCTGAATGGTGAGTTTGAACTCAATACCCACGCCAACGCTACCCTACAGATTTCGTATGTCGGATTCAAGGAGACTGAGGTGAAAGCCACCAACGGCATGAAGATCTCACTGGAGGAAGACACCGAGTCGCTCGAAGAGGTTGTCGTAGTGGGATACGGCACTCAGAAGAAAGAGAGCCTCACTGGTGCCATGGCAAATATCAAGGGAGAAAAACTGAAAGACATCACATCTGCCACCGTTGAAAACATGCTCAACGGCAAGGTTTCGGGTGTGTATGTAGCTCCTGGTTCTGGTCGTCCTGGCTCTACGGGAGCCATTATTATCCGTGGACAGACTTCCATCAATGGTGCCACAGCTCCTCTCTGGGTTGTGGATGGAGTCATTGTGGGCAACAGTGCCGGCGACCTCAACCCTGACGACATCGAGACGATGACCGTATTGAAGGATGCAGCCTCAACAGCCATCTATGGTTCAGAGGGGGCCAACGGCGTAGTAGTAGTCACCACCAAGCAAGCCAAGCACGAAAAGATGTCTATCTCCCTGTCTGCCAAGGCCGGTCTGAGCACTTTGAACCGTGGCAACCTGGAGATGATGGACGGTGCGGAATTCTACGACTACTATAAGTCGTTCCAGAATGTGGAGTCAGTGAACTTCCCACGCTGGAACGAAGACTTGAGAAACTCCAACTTCGACTGGTTCAAGCTTGCCAAGAAGACCGGTTCCACCCAGGACTATAACCTGACCCTCAATGGTGGCAGCGAGAACATACAGTCAATGTTCACCCTGGGCTATTTCAAGGAAGAAGGTGCCGTCAAGGGTTATGATATGAACCGCTACAGCACACGTATCAAGGTGGTTTACAAGCCTTACGAGTGGTTCACCATCAAGCCAAACATCAGCGGTTCACGCACCAACGACAAGGACAAGCAGTATAGCGTGGGCGCCATGTATTCCATGATGCCATGGGATAGCCCTTACGATGAGAACGGCAACCTGGTGCCAAACTACTATGACGGATGGGTGAACTCCAAGGCAACCAACTATCTGAACGATCTTGCCGCAGGTAACTACTCAACAAGTACCACCTACGACCTGTCTGGCGGATTGGATTTCGACATCAAGATAGCTCCTTGGCTCACATTCTCATCTGTCAACAACTACAGTTACTACAACAGCCAGACTCACGGCTACTACGATCCGAAGTCAAGTTCAGGCGAGGGAGTGAATGGCCGCACCACAGAGTACAACTATGTATCTACCCGCCGCTATACCAACCAGTTGCTCCGTTTCAAGAAGAGCTGGGGCAAGCACAACGTCAACGCTTTGCTCGCCTACGAGTTCAACGACTATGAAATGAAGTATACCGATGTGTATGCCACAGGATTCATCTCAGGATTCGAGGACTTCATGACAGCTGCCAAGCCGGAGATGGCCAACGGTTACCGCACGGCATGGGCAAAGCAGTCTTACTTCACACAGTGGCGTTACGACTACGACAGCCGCTACTACGGAGAGCTCTCATTGCGCCGTGACGGCCGTTCCAACTTCGGTTCCAACAACCGCTATGGTAACTTCTTCTCCGTAAGTGGAGCATGGAACATCAACAACGAGTCATGGTTCAAGGCAGACTGGGTTGACCAGCTCAAGCTGCGCGCCGCCTTCGGTTCTGTAGGTAATGTGCCTACCTCCCTCTATCCATCCTACTCTCTCTACTCAGTGGGTGCCACCTATAATGAGAATCCAGGTGCGCTCATCTCTCAGATAGGAAACAAGGACCTGACATGGGAGAAGACCTATACCACAGGCGTGGGTGTGGATGCCTCTTTCTGGCAGAACCGCCTGCATGCCACCCTCGACTACTACATCAAGAACACCAGCAACATCCTCTACCAGGTGCCTGTAACGGGACTGGTGGGCGTGACATCCATCTGGAAGAACATCGGCAAGATGCGCAACACCGGTATCGAGCTCACCGTTGGCGGAGACATCATCCGCACAAAGGACCTGACATGGAATGTTACAGCCAACATCTCCCACAACAGCAACGAACTGAGAGACCTCTACAAGCAGCGTGATGCCAACGGCAACTATATAGTGAAGCCAGTGCTGATCAGCGACGGAACATCGATTGCAGGTACAGCACAGCGCATCCTTAAGATTGGCGAGCCTGTAGACACCTATTATATGAAGGAATGGGCTGGCGTTAACCCTGAGGACGGTAAGCCACAGTGGTATATGGACGATGCAAATGGTAACAAGGTGATAACCGACAACTATTCCAAGGCTTCATACTACAAGTGTGGCAAGGCATCTCCTGATGTATATGGCAGCTTCTCCACCTCTCTGTTCTACAAGAACTTCGACCTGCAGGCAAACTTCGGTTATTCACTTGGCGGCCAGATCTACAGCTACTATCGCCAGGAGTTCGACTCCGACGGAGCCTATGCCGGCGACCGCAACCAGATGAAGCTGCAGAAGGGCTGGAGCCGCTGGGAGAAGCCAGGCGACATCGCCACTCACCCACGTGCCATGTACAACAACCAGGACAAGGGTAACCTGGCATCATCACGCTATCTGGAAAGCTCAGACTACCTGAAGTTGCGCTCACTCACCCTGGGTTACAACTTCGATTTGAAGAAGTATGGCATCCAGACCCTGCGCCTCTCTGTATCAGGCGAGAACCTGTTTACCATCACCGACTATTCTGGCGTTGACCCAGAGTTGCCAGCAGGCACCAATGACAAGGGAGTGCTGAGCGTAACCAACACTGGAGGCACCTCAGTTTATCCAGCCGTACGCAAGTTTATGCTTGGTGTTAACTTAACATTCTAAATTCTTGACACAATGAAAATGAATAAAAGTATATTGATGCTCATGCTTGGCGCAACCCTCCTGGGTTCTTGCGACATTGAGCGTTTCCCGACCTACAGCATGTCGGACGAACAGATAAAGAACAATCCTGCGAGCAACCTCGATGCCTTGCTCAACGGTATGTATGCTCAGCTCAAGAGCTGGTCTGACCCTATGCACCGTTGCGGAGAGTATGCAGGTGACAACATGGTGATCCGTGGTTCTTCAACCGATGCCTTCTTCGAGTTCATCAGCTATTCACGCACGCCGAACAACTATCGTCTGCAGAGCTTCTGGGACTCAGGCTACAAGGCCATCGCACAGGCTTCCAACATCATCAACATGATAAATGAGGGACAAAGCACCGAAATCGACAACTCACTCGGCGAATGCTACTACGTGCGTGGCATGATGTATTTCTACCTCTGCCGTGCCTACGGTCGTCCTTACTACCAGGCACCGGAGAAGAATCTGGGTGTGCCTATCGTAAACGGTACCCCAGACAACATCCTCGACCTGCAGCTCGACGACCGTGCCACCGTGCAGCAGACCTACGAGCAGGCAATCAACGACCTGAAGAAGGCAGAGCAGCTGCTCAGCACGAACCGTGGTCCAGCCTACGCATCAAAGGCAGCAGCCCAGGCGATGCTCTCACGCATCTATCTCTATATGAGCGGCACCTACGAGAACCCTAACCGGGAGTATGCACAGCTCGCCGTTGACTATTCCAACAAGGTAATCGGAAACAGCGACTACTCTCTGCTTCCACGCGAGGAGTTCATGAAGTACAACACCATCGTTCCTGAGAACAACCCGGAGGACATCTTCGTGGTGAAGCGTGTGGCTTCTGAATACTCAGGCTATGACCACTACTATGGAATCGGCGGTATGTATTCCAACATCGGTGGCATGGGATGGGGCGAGATGTACGCCAGCGAGAAATACATCGACCTGCTCAACGAGACGGGCCGCAACGACTGGCGTCCGCAATCCAAGAAGATCGTAGATGCACGTGCCAACTTCATCGAGCCTACATACACCGAAGACAACAAGGAAGTGTTCCGCTTCGTATATGTGGGCAGCGACGGCAACAAGCACTATGCCCAGTTCGACACCAAGCACAATGGCGACAAGGTATCCTGCACCGACAAGAACGGCAACTCCTACGACCTCACTCTGGTCAGTGCCGACGACGAGTACTATACCATCAACTATAATGGCATAGAGTATCAGGGCATGCTCGACAACTACATCACCGTGAACCGTGAGTATCCACAGTTCTACATCGTGAAGTGTTCGCGCGAGGGGGAGGAATCTCAGCTTCACTCACCGGTCATCAGCCGTCTGGGCGAGATTTACCTCAACCGTGCAGAGGCATACGCCAAACTCGGCGAATATGACAAGGCGCTCACCGACCTCAACACCATCCGCAACCGCTCCATCGTAAACGGTGGTTATCCTGCAGGTAAGCTCAACGCCGACAACGCCTTCGAACTAATTGACAAGGAGCGCCAGCTGGAACTTGCCTACCAGGCAGAGCGCAGCTATGACGTGTTCCGCAACGGTCACTCGCTGACACGCGACTACCCAGGTCCTCACAACCAGCACGAGGAGGTGAAGGCATCTGACTATCGTGTAACATACTATATCCCTCAGAATGCCATCAACGCATATCCAGGCACTCTTACCCAGAATCCTACCGACAACAGCGGTGTAATTCTGAAGTAACCCACTGAAGGGATAACAGAAAACATCTGTTTCAAATAAAACGAAATGAATAACATCTATAGAAAAATGTACGTTGGCAATGCATTGGCAGTGGCTGTAAGCCTGCCTATGGTTGCCAACGCTACTAACGAAATTTCGTCTGCTTCGACAGCCATCACAGCACAGGCTGCGCAGGCAGACGGCGTGCAGATTCTAAGAATCAACCCAACAACCGTAGAACTCTGCTTCGCCAACCACCGCAGAGTGGCAGTTGACTTCTACGGCGAGAACATCTTCAGAATCTTTGAAGACCACAACGGTGGCGTGATGAGAGACCCGGAGGCAAAGCCTGAGGCTCACATCCTGGTGGACAATCCACGCACCAAGGTGAGCAGCCTGCAGATTACTGAGCAGGGCGATGAAATCACCCTCGCCAGCAGCAAGGCAAAGGTTATATTCAACAAGACCACCGGACTGTTCAAGATTGTAAACGCCGAGAACGGCAAGACCGTGACTACCCAGAGCGCACCATCCACCTTCACTCCAGAGAAGGTGACGCTCACCCTCCAGGAGCAGCCAGACGAATACTACTTCGGCGGTGGCGTGCAGAACGGACGCTTCTCTCACAAGGGAGAAAAGATTGAAATCGTGAACACCAACAACTGGGTGGATGGCGGCGTGGCTTCACCTGCCCCATTCTACTGGTCTACAGCCGGCTATGGCTTCATGTGGTACACCTTCAAGCCGGGACTCTACGACTTCGGTTCCACCCAGAAGGGCAGCGTGAAGCTATCCCACGAATCGAAGAACCTCGACGTATTCTTCATGGTGGGCGAAAAGCCTACCGACCTGCTGGGCGAATACTATCAGCTGACGGGCACCCCGGTGCTGCTGCCTAAGTTCGGTTTCTACGAGGGACACCTCAATGCCTACAACCGTGACTACTGGAAAGAGGCAGACAAGGGACGCACTATGACCTTCGAGGACGGCAAGAGCTACAAGGAGAGTGCCAGCGACAAGACGGGCATCAAGGAGTCGCTCAATGGCGAGAAGAACAACTATCAGTTCTCTGCCCGAGCTGCCATCGACCGCTACGTGAATCACGACATGCCTTTGGGATGGTTCCTGCCTAACGATGGATACGGAGCCGGTTATGGCCAGGAATCAACCCTCGACGGCAACATCGAGAACCTGAAGCAGTTTGGTGACTATGCCCGCAAGCACGGCGTGGAGATTGGTCTCTGGACCCAGTCAGACCTTCACCCTAAGGACAGCATCGAGGCACTGTTGCAGCGCGACATCGTGAAAGAGGTGGGCACCGCAGGAGTGAGAGTGCTCAAGACCGACGTGGCATGGGTGGGCGACGGCTACTCCTTCGGACTCAACGGCGTGAGCGACGTGGCGCAGATCATGCCTTACTATGGCAACAACGCACGCCCATTCATCATCTCTCTCGACGGATGGGCAGGCACACAGCGATATGCATCCATCTGGTCGGGCGACCAGACGGGTGGCGACTGGGAATACATCCGTTTCCATATCCCTACCTTCATCGGCGCAGGTCTTTCCGGTCTCTCCAACATCACCTCCGACCTGGACGGTATCTTTGGCGGAAAGAACCCAATCATGAACATGCGTGAGTTTGAATGGAAGACCTTCACTGCGATGGGACTCAATATGGACGGCTGGGGATCCAATCCCAAGTATCCGTTCATCCTCGGCGAACCATCAGCATCCGTCAACAGGACTTACCTCAAGCTGAAGTCAGAACTGATGCCATACATCTACACTGCAGCCCAGGAGGCTGTGACCGGCAAGCCGCTGATGAGAGCGATGTTCCTCGACGATCCGAACCCTTACACCCTGGGCAAGGCTACGGAATATCAGTTTATGTGCGGTCCTTACTTCCTCGTGGCTCCTATCTACAAGGAGACCAGGATGGACAAGCAGGGCAACGACATCCGTAACGGCATCTATCTGCCAGAGGGAGAATGGGTGGATTACTTCAACGGAAAGGTATACCAGGGCGGAAGAATCATCAACGAATTTGATGCGCCTTACTGGAAACTGCCTGTGTTCGTGAAGAGAGGGGCCATCATTCCGATGGTGAACCCTAACAACAACGTTTCGCAGATAGACAACACCAACCGCATCTTCGAGCTTTATCCATACGGAGAGTCTGACTACAGTCTCTATGATGATGATGGCAAGACCGAGCTCTACCGCATCGGTGAGCACGCCACAACCCACATCCACTCCTCATTGGTTAAAGACCGCCTCACCGTCAATATCGACAAGACCGAGGGTAACTTTGCCGGACAGGAGAAGGACCAGTCTACAGAGATTCGCATCAACGTGAGCCAGGCTCCCAAGAAGCTGGTTGCCAAGATGGGTGGAAAGACTGTGAAACTGACAGAGGTGAGCACGATGGAGGCTCTCCGCTCCACAGAGAACGCCTGGTTCTACGACAAGGCTCCACAGTTCAACCGCTTTGCCACCAAAGGCAGCGACTTCGAGAAAGTGGACATCACAAAGAACCCAATGGTATGCATCCATCTGGCAAAAACCGACGTGACTGCCAATGCCATCGAGCTTCGCATGGACGGCTACCAGTTCGACAACAGCGATGCCCTGCTCAAATCAGCAGGTGCACTGAACGCCCCTCAAGCTAGCCTGAAGGACGCAGAGGGCGCCAACAAGGCGTTCACCATCACTGCAGCATGGGACAAGCAGGCAAACGCAGACTATTATGAAGTGAAGATTGACGGTATGCTCCACTCCACCATCCGCAGCACTGAATTCACCATCGAGAATCTGAAACCAGAAACCGAGTATGACATACAGGTGAGAGCGGTGAACAAGGACGGGGCATCAGAGTGGACCACCCTGAAGGGACGCACCATCAAGGACCCTCTCGACGAGGCTATCCGTGACATCACAGCCACCAACTCTACCCCAGACTGGGAAGGACTGGAGGTAGCCAAGATGTTCGACTTCAACGAGAAGAACTACTGGCACACCGACTACTACAAGAAGGAAGGCGTATTGCCATTCGACATGACGATGAACCTACATGGCATCGCCAAGCTCGACAGGATTCAGTATCTGCCAAGCTCAGAGCGTGACAGTCATGGACAGATTTACAAGGGACGCATCGCAACAAGTTTCGATGGCAGCAACTGGACTGAGAACGGCACCTTCGAGTGGAACAAGGATGGGGGTGTAAAGGAATACAAGTTCAAGGGTGAGCCAGAGGCACAGTATGTGAAGATGACCGTTGAGGAGACCAAAGGCGGACAGGCGTCAGGTACTGAGTTGTATGTATTCAAGACCCCAGGCAGCAAGATGAAGAAGCCGGGCGACATCAACAACGATAACCGCATCGATGAGAACGACTTCACTTCCTATCTCAACTATTGCGGTCTGCGCAAGGGCGACAAGGACTTCGAGGGCTATGTAAGCAATGGCGACATCAACCGCAACGGCTTGATTGATGCCTACGACATCTCGGTGGTTGCCACACAGTTGAAGAGCGGTGTAAGCAGCAAGCAGGTGGCTCCTGTTGCAGGCAGCATCTCGCTCGTAGCCGACAAGAAGGCATACCAGGCAGGCGACGTCATCACCCTCACCGTGAAGGGCAAGGATCTCGTATCTCTCAATGCCCTGAGCTTTGCCTTGCCATACAATACCACCGACTTCGAGTTCATCGGCATCGACGTCAAGGATATGGGCAAGATGGAGAACATCTCCAAGGACCGCCTCCACTCTGACGGCAGCAAGCTGATCTACCCTACCTTCGTCAACATCGGTGAACAGCCTGCGGTAGAAGGCACTCACGACCTCTTCACCATCAAGTTGAAGACCAGGAAGGCATGCAAGCCATCATTCAAGTTCAGCAACCTGATGATGGTAGATAAGTTCTTGCGCGTAAAGAGCGAGAAATAAAACTGTATAGTATATCAATCGAATAGGAGGAAAACGAAGTAGTTTTCTTCCTACTCGATTATTCATATGATCTACCGATTCAACCGAAGCACATAATATGTAGCAACCGCTGACCTTCTGCTTTATCTTGATTTTCCTAACTCCCCGCTCACTGGCATTCTTATCGTAAGGTACACTTGGATTGGAGAGAAAGGTGAACAGGTAGTTTTTTACTTGAATGATACCTCTCTTGAATTTTTCAAACTCGTTATCTAAATGCGTGAGGCTTTCACCCAAGAGGTTCTTTATCTTAGTCTTCAGCACCTTTATCTTTCTATAGGTGATAATTTGTTGAAGGGCGATAATAGCCAAAGGAGACTATAGGCAGCATCACCGGAAAATAACTCGCTAAATGAGCAGTTTTAAACAGCCTACATCCTCATCGACTCAATCATTAAAGAGTTTGTAATGATGAAGGAAATAGGCAAAATCAAGTTTATGCTTGATTAACGAGAAGTTTTCGATAGGGGTGCTGAGTAGTTACTTGCATCATGGACTTATGACACACCCTCTCAGGTATGTAATAGAGAGATTTATGAATGTCTATCAGCCAGTTTTCCCACTTTTTATTTGGTCGTTTCAGGAAAAAAGCGTAATTTTGCAGTGAAACTAGATGTAGAATTAAATGAATGGCGTATGAAAAAGGTAGAAGAAAGATACATCAGCTTGCTGACCGATTTCGGCTTCAAGCGAATATTCGGAACGGCAATGAACAAGGATTTGCTCATTTGCTTCCTCAACAGCTTGTTTAATGGCAGACAGGTTGTGAAGGATGTGTCGTATCTGAA
>JAIINY010000438.1:0-1513 GCA_022741625.1 Prevotella sp.
TTGACATGATACTTATCCAATAGTTTCAAGAGGAAGGATGGAGTGCCGGAACCAAACCAATAAGGAGCAATCTTGCGTGCATTCAATGCCTTTACCAGACTGAACGGATTGAAAACATCTTCTGAATTCTCGCTGAAATGATAACCGTCGTAGAATTGCGTCAGCTCTGCTAGGCATTCCTCATACGTCATACCAAGAGCTTCACCCATAGCCTCAATATCCGGTTTCATCTGCGTAGTAAGTTCCGTCTTGCTGATACCACAGATAGCCGAATACTGGTCGAACATGCTGATATTATCGAGGTTGTTGAGTTCGCTGAAGATGCTGAGCTGCGAGAACTTGGTGATACCGGTGATGAAGGTGAACTCCAGGTATGGGTCGAGCTTTTTCAGAGGACTGTAGAAGTTCTGCATAATAAGACGCAACTGCTTGAGACCATCCTCCTCATGCACAACATCCAGCAAAGGAGCATCATATTCATCAATGATGACAACCACCTTTTCACCCGTCTGCTTGTAAGCTCGCTTTACGATTCCATCCAGTCGGTCGTTTGGATACAATTCATCATCATCCCTGCCATAGAGCTTCTCGTATGGTTTCAGCTGCAAGTCGAGATAATGCTTCAAGCCTTCCTCATCAAAATGCTTGGCACCGCTCAAGTCGAAGTGGAGCACAGGATGCTTCACCCAATCTTTCTCATAATCAGCAATGGCCAATCCCTCGAAAAGTTCCTTTCTTCCCGCAAAATAAGCCTGAAGGGTAGAGGCAAAGAGCGACTTGCCGAATCGTCTTGGACGACTCAGAAAGACATACGACATCTGCTTTTCCCTGAAATCCACGATATATTTGGTCTTATCTATATAGAGATAGCCATTCTCGCGGATTTTTTCAAATGTCTGAATTCCTACAGGATATTTATTTACTATTTTTGCCATATTCCTACATGCTTTACGTTTTGCGCTGCTAAGTTACGAAGAAAATCTGAATTAGCCAAGTATATTTTTAAAATTTATTAGGAAAAGAAGTGGCGATAGTTACATAAAAAGTAGTATCTTTGCATTTCATAAAACATGTAACATAAAACATGAAATAGATATAAAACGTTATGGAACAGCTGAATAACCCATTTGTTATCTACGGATATAAGGGAGCAGAATACTTCTGCGACCGCAAGAAAGAGACGGAAGTCATCATGAAGGCTTTGCAGAATGAGCGTAACATCGTCCTCATCTCTCCTCGACGCATCGGAAAGACGGGACTCATACACCATGTCTTAGAGAACATCAGCAAGCAGGAGCCTGAGACGCATTGTTTCTATCTCGACATCAATGCCACAAGAAATCTGAGCCAATTCATCCAATTATTGGCAAAGACGGTTATCGGGAAGGTTGATACTTTCTCGCAAACTGCCATGCGCAAGATTACCACTTTCTTTGCCGGCTACAAGCCTACGATGTCGTTTGATGAGATGACGGGAATCCCTACGTTCTCGATTACGGTTTCGCCAAGCCAG
>JAIINY010000439.1:0-1507 GCA_022741625.1 Prevotella sp.
TCCTTTTCTCTCGCTTCGCTGATGCATTTCATCAGGCGATGCAGCCAGATGCGGGAATTCACCACCATGCCCTTCACCTTGTTCTCGCCCACCAGGATGCAGCCCTGGGTATCATCGGGGTAGTTGCCGGCATGGATGCGGATGCCCTCGAAATCAGGAACACCCTGCAGATACGGCAGCCACTCCTTGAAACGGGGCGACTTGGTGACGAGCAACGGATAGGTACCCTCGGGAATCGCTGTAGTGCCCTTCATCTTCTGCGCCTTCTTGCCCGAAACCCTGCCCAGGCGCACGTTCACCTCCTCGGGCTGGAGTTCCACGCCCTTCAGGTTGCGCCACGTAGGCTCCAGGGTGTCGCAGAAATAACGTTCCTGCGTCAGTTTGCCGGCATCTATCTTATGCTCGAACCAACGCTTCAACTGTGGGTTCATCCATGAAGAGTGAACCACTCTCTCTACCTCCTCATCCTTCAGGATATAGAGGCGACCAATGGTATAGCTGTTCTTCTTGGCTATACGCTTCAATACTATTTCCATAAATATTCAATTAATTTAAAAATCAAGCTTCAAGCACCTGCCCGTCATGGCGGTACTTCAGCTTCTTGAAACTGTAACTACTGTAACCGTAACCACTTTTCCCGTCCTCGCCGGACGGAGAGATTCGCTCGATATACCCACGGTAAATCCACTGCTTGATTACATTCCGGGTACCCTTCGCATTCAATCCATGCTCCATACGGATGGCATCCAACTGCGGCATGGTGAAGATATCGGGCAACAGCTGCAGCAGATTCTCCGGTCCACGCTTCGAACTCTTCTCGCCGGCACTGTTCTCCCGGGCTATCATATCGCCGAAGAAACGCATCTTGCAGTAGAGGTCGTAACGCTCGCTCCAGCGGATGAAATCATCCATCTCCGGCTCCCATCTGTAGCCGTTGGCAACATAGAGCACGCACGCCTTGAGGTAGGCGATGACGTTGGCACGGAACGAGAAATTCTCGAAGATGCGGTTCTGCGAAGTACGCGCAAACTCGGCATTCTCATTCTTCAAGACCACGGCAAGATCATACGCCTCCTGGCATTCCACCAATCCCGACGCCATACAGAGATTTTCGATGTAGGGCTTCAGAGAATTTCTGAATTCATCATCGTAGGTACCATAGACGGGAATGTCCTCGCCAATCTCCCGCTCCGGAATGGTGCAGAAGTTGATACGGCTCAGCGGACCATCGGTCAGCACCTTCGCGAAATACCGCTGTCCCTTGTCGATGGTAGTAGATGCATTCCAGTTGAACCGGACGCAGACACGCTCGGTAACGCTCTGGATTCCTACACGAGACTGTCCGAATTTGTTACTGGGATCAAAGGCGAGGCACATGATACGGAACTGTTGATTGCCGATACCTCTCAGTGCATCAAACTGGTCGATTTCGTTCAGCGAAGTATAAAGGAAATGTTCCTTAGCTTCAGCGGTACGCATCACGAAGGCAGGATTGGTCATATCGGCA
>JAIINY010000440.1:0-1504 GCA_022741625.1 Prevotella sp.
TACTTCCTGACCGATGGAAAAAGCAGTAACAGCATTAGTTTAATCAGCTGTTACTGCTTTTTTTGAATTATGCAAGGTATAAACGCGGAGACGCTTACCGGAAGATTGCAATATACAAGTAAAGAGATTGCCATTTCTGGAATCTACAAGGTCAGTCAACTTTACGTCTTGCATTAATGGATTCTGTTGAACCATAGATATTCCATTGTCAGTAGCTACCCAAAGGTTGTTATTCTTGTCTTGATAGAGTTGAGAAATAAAATTATTACATAGAGATTGAGGATTATGGACGTCGTGCTCTATTTCTTGAAGAGACTTTGTGGATATCTGATACACTAACATTCCTGCTTCTGTACCTATTAATAAACGATTGTTAGCAACATCTGAAACAATGCTCTTTAAATAACTACCTGACAGTTCACAAACAGTTTCTATATGGCGATTGTTTATTTTATAGCTAAGCAGTTTACCGTCTGTTCCCATCCATACACAATTGTTTCTTCTATCACATGCAAGACTGTTTATTATCGGATCCTTCATTCCTGGTAAGTTTACGGAATAGAGATGATGATTTGTCTTGTCATAAATGTTGAGTCCTCCATACGAACCAATAAACAGCTTGTCGGCAACAGGCAATAAGGCATAAACCATCTTATGCTGAAAGTTTTTAGAAGCTATTTTGTGAAGCTTACCCTTCTGTATGTCAAAATACAGCAAGCCGTCGTCACGGGTACCAATCCATAACTTACCATTAAAAACCGCCAATGCTCTTACTGCACTGACCTTATAAAAATCTTGATCTGTGTCTTCAAAATTCCAAGTAAGGAGATTCAATTTATGAATACCATTATCAGTTCCAATATACAAATAATGACCATATTGTACAATAGCTTGTACTGTATTCTCATCAGGCATATTCTTGCCAAAATAACAAAGGTGATAGTTATAACCATTGTAATTGACTAGTCCTCTTTTCGTTCCAATCCAAATCAAACCATTAGAATCTTGGAATATTGCATTGACGACATTAGCGTCAAAAGGTAACTTTATATTGTGAAAGTTATTCCAAGTATTGCTTATGTCGTTTTTAAACAACAGATTAGAACCTTTTACATTTGCTAAGATTCCAAACAATAGGCTAAATATAATAAATAGTCTTTTATTCATAGTTATTTGATATTTTGATGAATATGGCGCAGCAAAGATACCGGTTTCTTTTGAAAAAGCGCAAAAAGTTGTTCTTAAAAGTGTGGAGATTCACAAAAAAGTCGAATTCAAAATGGCCATATAAACCTCGTTTTCTGAACCTCGATCAGAGAACACACCGAATGATTCCGGATTTTCAATCCAGCAATCATTCTCCTTAGCCCAGTCTTTTAGCCTTGCAATTTGGACTCCCTTGCAAGCCGTTGTTCCCGCAAGCGCTTGAATTGAGCTAAGCACTCCTCCAGCGAAAGCGGATGCTCTCGCCAATAAGCCATGGAAGCCATCTTCTGGGCATTGA
>JAIINY010000085.1:0-10546 GCA_022741625.1 Prevotella sp.
TTGCGCACGGAATTGAATCGGAAGCTCGCCCTGTTCGGTTGGGGGCTGAAACCTCTTTTTTATGTCCCACAGATTTCACAGATTTACACAGATTTTCCGGTAAGCGGCTCCGGGTGAAGAGTGGTGAAGAGTGGCGTAAGCTCTTCACCCGTGCAAGTTTCAAAGTTACAGATGTTTATGTCCTTCCGGTGAAGAGTGAAGAGTGTTTTTGAAAGTGGCGTACTATTCCGACGGATTGCAAATCCGCGGAACAATTTACATCCTTTTGTATGCTTTTCGTTTCATAAATGAGGAGTGGTTTTGTACGATGTTTCTATTATTTCTTCTGATACACACGCACATAATCCACCTGATACTTTAGAGGGAAAGCAGAAATATCAGGAGTTCCACCATTTCCACCAATGGCAAGATTCAAGAGGATATAATGCTTCATCTCATTAGAAACAAATGGATTTTCGAAGTTATCATCATAGCCTTTGTTATAGGTGGTCTTTAAGTCTATCTTATTGAGAAGCTCATCATCCACATAAATAGACATGTAATTCTCATCCCAATCCATTTTCCAAACATGATACTTCTTGCTCCAATCCTTGTCTTTGGTCGTAAAATGAGAAAATGGTGTTACAGATTCATTCCATACCGCCTGCCACAAACCCTTGTCACCCCAGCACGCATTGGCAAGGATGGAAGGACGACCATTCTTGATATAATATTCCAGGATGTCGATTTCACCATTGTTAGGCCATTCCCATTTATCACCCAAGAGCCATATCGCCGGCCAACTTCCTGTTGCAGTCGGAATCTTCGCTCTCACTTCTATTCGGCCGAAATGAAAAGCAAAGCTATTTTGGGTGGTAAGGCTACTGGAGGTATATTCTGCATATTTACGTTGCAACTTCCAATCGCCACTTCCTTCTACATAATCAGGATTCTTTACCCTTTCTTGTCGCCCCTCAATAACGAGACATCCATCAGCAACTGTTGCATTCTTGTCCTGATACCATTGAAGTTCGTTGTTTCTAACAAAGCCTTGTTCATAACTCCACTCCTTGCTTGGCAAACCATCATTGTCAAACTCATCATGCCATACCAAGGCATAGCCATCATAAGATGGAATTGTGGCAAACTTAACTGTAGGTTTGTAACTGGTAGAATCCACTGTTGTCGTTGTACGATTTCCACCAGAATTTTCTTTCTCAACTGAGTCTGAAGTGCTGCTACAAGAAAAGAGAGCAGCCATTGCCATGATTGATAATATATTCATTGTTATTCTTTTCTTTTTCATATAAATCTGTCCTATTAAAAAGAAGGACACCTTAAATTAAATAATAATGTAAGGTGTCCTCTAATATTATTTCCACAAATCGTTTTGTGTCAACATAGGGTTACTGTCCAATTCGGTCTGAGGAATTGGCCATACATATTCTTGCTCGCCCTTATAGTTTCGATACTCATAAGCAAACTTATAAGTTGAAGCTTCTTTGTTGATTCTGTCAACGGCATCTTTCAAAGTATGCCAACGATACAAATCAAACAATCGTAAGCCTTCAAACGCCAACTCTACTCTGCGTTCATGACGGACAATCTCTCTCAATTTTTCTTGTGAGAGTCCCGTTCCTTCTACATTTTCTACAGTTGGCATACCTGCTCTCTGTCGTACCTCATCTATCAAACTCACAGCTTTATCTAGATTCTGATTGTTCTCAATATAAGCCTCTGCCAAGGACAGCAAAACCTCAGAATATCTAATCAAATAGAAATCCTGGCCAGAATCCCAAGATGTTGACCAAGCCAATGCAGGGTTGAAGTACTTCATGACATATACCGTAGAGAAGGAAGCAGCAGAGCCGCCATAGTTCCAATCCGCAGAACCCCATGTCATGCCTGGCAAGAATAAGGTTGTCTTCAGACGAGGGTCACGATTCTCATAACGTGTACCTGTGGCAGACCATAAGTCTGGTGTTCCATCGACAATGTTACAAACATCGTCTTTCTTTGTATAAGGTTTGCCATCTAAGGTATAGAAAGCGTCTGCCAAATCTATCGTACCATTGATAGCTTCCAAAGGAGAGCCCCAATGACCACCGATAGCATTACCTTCACCTTTACCAGGACCTTCATATCTTACTCCCCAGATAATCTCATCACAAGCTTCGTTGTCTTCTGTAAACAAAGTTGTATAATCAGGGAACAAAGAGTAGCCTAAAGTTGTCACTTCTTCATACGCCTTGATAGCAGCATCCCATTTCTCATTGTAAAGGGCAATTCTACCTAGCAAACTCAAAGCAGCGCCTTTGGTAATTCTACCTCTTTCAGAAGTTTCCTTTGGTAAGATATTGGCTGCATTTTGCACATCCTGCATGATGTTGTTTACGATAGTTGATCTGTCTGTCTTCTCGCAGTTGGCATCTGTCAAGCTTTGGGTAGAAGTGATGTAAGGCACATCTTGATAAGTCATAGTGAGGTTCAGGTACATCAAGGCACGAATCACAGTAGCCTCAGCCTTATACTGTTCCTTGGTACTTTCATCCATATCAACCTTATCCACATTGCTTATCAAGCTGTTACAACGCTTGATAGCCTCGTAGTTTGCCGACCAATATGTCTCAATCAATCGAGAACTGCTAGACTGGGTACCATTGCAGATGTCGTAACCAGGCATCCAACCACTCCAGTTGAATCGACCGCCATTGTCAGTCATGGCATCCATGTTGAGAGGACCACAACCGTCCCATTTGTTCTGGTTTGAGGCATCATTATACAAAAAACCATTCTGCAAAGCATCATAACATGCTGCCAATCCCTCCTTTGCATCGGCTGCAGTCTTCCAGAAAGTATTCTTAGATACAGAGGTAAGTGAATCTTTCTGCAGGAAGTCATCAGAACATGATGTTGCCGTCAATAATGCTCCACAAAAGAGCATTCCTATGATATATTTATTTGTTCTTACTTTCATAATTGTCAATTATTTAAAAGTTTACATTTACACCGAATGAGAACGACTTTACATTAGGGTGAACATCACCTCTTGTGTCGCCACTACTCTTCTCTGGGTCGTAGTTTTTCAACGAGGTAATCGTCAGAAGATTTGAAGCTTGTACATAAACTCTCAAACTAGATGCACCAATATGGTGAATCAGTTTCTTGTCAAACGTATATCCCAATTCTATATTTTTCAATCTTAAATAGTCAGCCTTGTTCAACCAGAATGAAGAATATTTCTCATTAAATGCATTGCCAAGCTTTGGCATGGAACCATTTGGATTGCTCTCGCTCCAACGGTCAAGCCATCGAGTGGTCATGTTACCGCCATTGGTGATAGTCGCCTGCTCCCAGTAATAGCGATAGATTCCACTTACACCCTGCCAGAATGTATTGAGGTCAATGTTCTTCCAGCTAAAGCCCAATGTAAAGGAATAGGTTGTCTTTGGGAATGGATTTCCGATAATCTGACGGTCAGAATCATCAATGTTTCCATCATCATTCAAGTCCTCATACATGATGTCGCCCAAAGATGGAGCCAATCCATTTTGTTTGATAATGTCCCCCTTGCTATTGGTTCTGTTCAAATCTGCTTCTGTACGATACAAGCCGATAGCTTTCAAGCCAAAGTAAGACCCAATAGGGTTTCCCTCACGGTTGATAGACTGTCCGCTATAGGTGTCAATGCCCTTGTTATCTATAATTTTGTTTCTTACAGAAGAGAGGTTGAAGCCAGCATGCCAAGCCCAATCACCGGCATGGTCTTGATAATTAGCCGAAAGTTCCCAACCACGATTTCTTACCTTACCTGCATTTTGATATGGAGCCGACAAATTACCCAAGAATGTTGTTGGCATAGACAGCTGCAAGAGAATATCAGAAGTAACTTTGTTGAAATAATCGAATGTTACATTGATTTTCTGATTCCAGAATGCAGCATCAAGGCCTAAGTCTGTGATGGTGGTAGTCTCCCACTTGATGTCATCATTGGCAACAATGTCCTCTGCCATACCAATCATCTTCTCGTTTCCGAAATAATAATTGTAATAAGCACCCATGGTTGGAGTGTAGGCATAGTTACCAATCTCTTGGTTACCCAACTTACCCCAGCTGGCACGAATCTTCAAATATGATAGAGGCTCAATATTCTGCATGAACTTCTCGTTGGTCATAACCCATGCACCTGAGAATGATGGGAATGTGGCATATCTATGTGCCTTAGGCATACGTGAAGAACCATCATGACGAATATTGAATTCAAACAGATACTTATCTGCATAATTGTAATTTAAGCGACCAAAGAAGGACTGCATAGAGTATTCTGCGCCATTGCCACCTACATAATCATTCTTGGTAGCGGAATCCAACTCATACAAATTATCTGTGGCAAAACCTTCCTTGTAACCATGGAAATTGCCTTCCTTGTAATCCTGAATGGAATGGCCTGCAAGGAGATTGACCTTATGGTCCTTAATCGCAATGTTGTATGTCAAGATATTCTCGTTCAGGTAGCTTTGATTCAGCCAATGGTACTGGTACAAGCTATTGTTATCGTCTGTATATAAGACATTGCCCTCTGCGTCATACTTAGAAGATTTCTGGCTATAGTATTTAGTATCGTTCATATAATACTTGTAAGCCAAACTGGTTCTAAACTTCAATCCCTTGAGCAAATCCATCTCAGCAAACACATTACCATCAAATCTGTAGCCATTGTTCTCATTATGACCAAGATTCATCATCTGCACTGGGTTCTTAAAGGTGCTGAAACTAATGTCGCTACCATCTACACATCCATATTCCCCGTTAGAATAGGTTACAGGAACTGTAGGACGTGTAAACCATGACAAGGTACGCATCAAATCAGAGACTGATGCACCTGATGTGAAGTTTTCCTTAGAACCAGAAAGATTCAATCCAAACTTAAAGATACCTAACTTAGCATCTACATTAGAACGGAAATTAAATCGTTCATACCCTGTATTCTTCAACACTCCATCTTGATTTAGGTAGCCAACAGAAGTCATGTAATGAACATCCTTTGTTCCACCACTTACAGACAGATTGTGCTGTGTCATAGGAGCCGTGCGGAAGATGGCATCGTTCCAATTGGTATTGGCAAAATAATCTGGGTCAGAGCCATTCTGTATCTTTTGCAACATATCGGCTGTATAAGCCTCTCTGTTATTGCTTTCATTATACATTTTTGCCCAGTTGTAAGCGTCTACATAGTCTGGCAAAATAGCTGCTTTTTGAATTGTATAGCTTCCAGAATAATTGATTGTAGGCTTTGATGCAGAACCACGTTTGGTAGTGATCAAGATAACACCATTGGCAGCACGCACACCATAGATGGCAGCAGAGGCTGCATCCTTCAACACAGATACATTATCAATATCCGTAGCTGCAATTTGCTGGATTTGGGCAACAGAAGCCTCTACTCCATCTATCAGCACCATAGGGTCATTGTTGCCAAATGTGCCAATACCACGAATACGAATCTCTGGAGTATCGCCGCCAGCCAATCCACCATTACTGGTCAAAGTTACACCAGGCAAACGGCCTTGTAACAAGTTTGTGGCATTAGCCGTAGGAATATCTGTCAAATCTTTGCTCGTTACTGATGCTACAGAACCAGTCAAGTTTGCCTTCTTCTGAGTTCCATAACCTACAACTACTACTTCATCAACTACTTTTGAATCGTCCTTCATTGTTACAGTCATAGACTTTCCATCGGCAGGCTTCAGTTCCAAAGTCTTCATGCCGACATAGCTAGCCACGAGAGTTGCGCCAGACTTCGCCTCAATGGTAAAGTTACCATCCAAGTCTGTAGCCACGCCATTATTGGTACCTTTTTCTTTAATCGTAGCACCAATGATAGGTTCGCCTGAAGCATCGACGATTTTACCTTTATAACTAACCTTACTTTGAGCAAAAGCCATTTGGGAAGTTCCTAGTAAAAGAAATGCGCAAAATCCCAATTGCTTACTCATATTATTCACATTAAACTTCATAATTATATATTGAATTAGTTAGACCATGTATTTGATATTATCTGTTCTTTTTCTGTTGAAGATGCCTGATATAATCTATCATTCCATTTCCCTTGTAAATTCTCTGGTACAGTCTCGCGAGCTGTCCAAACACTATCACTTAAATAATAATAAGCTCCAGTTTGTCCTTGCGATAAATGGGTTGTAAAAGTATAGGTTGAACTACTGCCAACTTGCTTCATAGGGAAAATCTGCCAGTTTCCATTGGCATCTGCAGTAAACTCTCCTGTGATATAGCCTTTGGCAGAACTGCCTGCATTCGACATGTCAACATTGAACGTTACTGCAACATTATTTTCAGAATAGAATTCTATGCCACCATGGTTAAGTAGCTGATTATTGAAATCAAAGAAAGCGACATTCTCCCAATTAGATCCAACTCCCCAAAGGGTAACATTTGTTGATGAAACCCATTCTGGTGCCCAAGCAATCACGCCTGCTCCTCCATTATTGCGTACGGCTTCTTTTACTTCAACAAGAAAGTCCTTTTGAAGTTGAGGGCAAGGCTTTTCTGGATACCCTGTTGCCATTTTACTCATTAAGTTATGGCAATTATCATTCCATTCACGGGTCCAAATATGACCAGTCTCTGCCACCAAAAGTTTTATGCCATATGTTTGATATAATTTAGAAGTGAACTCGCCCAGTTCGGATGGAGTATAAGATTGCCATTGAGGATAGTAGGATAAGCCTAACATATCAAAACTGTGAATACCTAAAGCCTTTAAGTTTGCAACCCAATTGTTGGCGTCTCCTGGATTCATGGCAACATGAAGAACTGTTTTTATAGATTTCCCAGTTGCATTGTTAAAATCTTCTACTGCTTTTAAGCCTGCATTGAACAGTTGAACATTTCTTTCATAATCCACAGGCTCTAACAAAGAGTTGTCTGCTACCATGATGTTTTTGTTTGTTTCATTGCCTATCTGCACCATGTTTGGCAATAAATTTTCAGACAAAAGAGTCTGCAATGTTGACAGTGTATAATTATATACGGAGTCTGACAAAACTGTGGTATTATTTACAACTGAAGCCCAAGCTGCAGGAACAACATTCTGTTCAGGATCAGTCCATGTGTCTGAATAATGGAAATCCAATAAGACATACATGCCTAAATCCTTTGCTCTTTTTATACTCTTTTTTACATCAGACAATGTTGAATACTTAGTCCAAGTTGGGTTATGCCATAATCTCAGACGTACAAGATTTGCACCATAAGAATTCATTAATTCATAAGAAGTCTTAGCAACACCATTTTCGGTGAACTGGACACCACAATCCTCCAATTCATTGGTGTATGACAAGTCTGCTCCTTTTATGAAAGGTAGAGATTCTGTCGTTCTGGTGCTTCCTACTGGTAAGGCTTCATTCATTGAAGTTACGGTTGGTGTCGAAACGGCATCCGTTTGACAAGATGTTCCTGCCAAGCAGAATGCAATGCCTAGCAATGCATTCGCAATTAGTTTAATCTGTTTCATACGATTTTTATGTTTAAAATTGAAGTCTGCTGCAAAATTAGCATATTGGGAAAATTAAACCAAATCCAAATCAGACAAAGACTAATGCAAAAAGGACATGTCGCATATCTGTCCTAAACATGTCCGTTGTGTTCCTGCACAAACTGTTTTGGGGCGATGCCAAATTCGTTTGTGAAACATTTCGTGAAGTAAGAAGCATTGGACATTCCCACCATATACATTACTTCAGATACAGAAAATCTGTCTTGTTTCAGCAGTTCTGCAGCTCGTTTTAAACGTGTGGAACGCAAGAATGCAACAGGTGTCTTACCTGTCAATTGCTTGATTTTTCTATATAGCTGCTTTTGATCGACCTTCATCATATCCGAAAGCATAGAAACGTTAAAACCTTCCTTCTGCATATTCGTTTCAATGATTTGCAATAGTTCTTTTATGAACAACTCGTCTGAAGATTCTATGGAAGTTTCCTCTTTTGTAGACCTTTGTTCTTTTAACATAGTTTCGATATGTTGTGCTTTACGAACATTTTGAGCTTGTTTCAATAATCTTGCCACCTGAAGCACTAATTTGTTAAAGTCGAAAGGCTTGGAAATGAAAACATCTACACCTGCTTTGATGCTCTGTAATTCTGTTTCAAAGTCATCTTTTGCTGTTAGCATAATCACAGGAAGGTTTTCCATTTGTGCAGTATGCTTTAGATTTCGAACAAATTCCAAGCCATTCATGATTGGCATCATTTGATCAACAACTATCAAGTTTACGTTTTGAGTTTTCAGTATGTCAAGCCCTTCTTTGCCATTGAAAGCTTTCAAACAAAGGTATTTTTCCTCAAAAGCAGAACATAAGAATTCAACGACTTCTTTATTGTCATCAATGATTAAAATCTTAGGCAGTGCATTCTCTGCTAATTCTAGTTCTGAAGTCGTGGAAACTGTCTCTTTTCTTATAGCATTTTCCTTTAAAGGTAAAGTTACAGTAAAAGCGGCACCTCCCTTGTTGCTGTTTGTTGCTACCACTTTCCCATGATGTAATTCTACAAACTTCTTAACCAGGAATAATCCAATCCCCGTGCCATGTTTACTTTTATCTTCTTCTTTACCTTGGTAATGTCTAATAAATATAAAAGGTAGTTCTGCTTCAGGGATACCACAACCGTTGTCTATGACAGAAATAGAGATTTCGCCTTGTTTTACTTGTAATTCGACCCGTACATGTCCAGTATTATCATCCACATGCTTAATGGCATTTGATAGTAAGTTTGTAAATATGGATTCTATTTTCACAACATCTACATTCAGCCAAAGTTCTTGTATGTCATGAATAAAGTCAATTTTTATCTTACGCTCGTTAGCTATTGGCGCAAAAGCTGAGATACCGTTATTTAATAAGGATACTAGTTCTACATGAGAGCAAATAACAGAATTCTCTGTATCATATTCTGTTTGCTTGTCATCTATAATCTTATATATCAAACTGTTCAATTTTAGGGCATTGCGCTGTATCCCTTTTAAGGTATCTCGCATTTTAGCATTCGTACACTCAGACAAGAGTTTTCCTAAAGGGGCAATAACTAAACTTAAAGGAGTTTTCAGTTCATGCGAAACATTGACAAAGAACTCCATTTTCATCCTTGCCAATTCTAAGGTCTTTTCCTTGGCTTTTCGCTCAAATAATTTTTCGCTCTTTTTCTTTTGAATTCTTAAAAGACAGAATGCTCCCGTCAATAGAAATATTACATATATCCCCCAAGCCCAAGTGGAAAAATACCATGGGTAAGGGACATCTAATGTGTAAGTTGAAATGGTAGCATATTTATCTGTCATGGGGTCCGTAATACTCAGTTGCAAGGTGTTTTTGCCACTGAGCATAACTGGATATTCAAGCAGATTATTTCCTGTTTTCATTTTTTTCCATTCCTCATCATTCCATTTGTAGTAGAAGGTTTCTCCCTGTGCAGAATAAGCATAAGAAGCTAATTCGATGGAAATATTCTTGAAAGAACTCAGTTTTATAACCTTTTGTTGTGAAAGGTTTGATACTGGAATAAACAAAGAATCGCATGAAATGGCAGAGATAAAGGTCCTTCTGGTATGATGCTTACCACCAAACCTACTTATGTTCAATAATGTAAGGAAGTCTTCTCCTCCAAATATAATTCTATTGTTGTAGCCATCAAAAAAGGCGCACTTAAAATGTGGGTTATTTACATGGTAAGGTGTGACACTCTTATTTTTCTTGTCTATGCACAAAATGCCATCTACAGAAGACACCCATATGTGCTTAGGGGAGCAAACAAAAGAATATGCACTTCCATAAGATACTTGATATGGTATCTTATACTTATTATTTCGTTTTATATCATATTGATAGATAGCTCCTTGGTCAGAAAACCAAATATAGTTTCCGTCACATACAAAGTTATCTAAGTATATGTTTGCCAATTTGTAATCATTCTTTAAAGGGTTTACACATATCAGCCCCAGATTGGTGTTAGCCCATATATTGCCAGCATGGTCTGGTATCATTTGATATACAGATTTGATATGTCCATATCCCAAAAAGTTCTTGTTCGTCAAAGCGTAAGAATGTGATTGACTGTTTTCTAGACTAGTTTTATCCACAACGATAAGACCGCTTAGATATGTGGCTATCCACAGCCTATGTTTTGTATCCTCATAAATGCCATAAATCCAATTGGTATTATTACGTTTGTTGCCTAACTGATAATACTCAAATTGCATAGTCTGTTTGTTCAACTTGGCTATACCGCCATCTGTGGCTATCCAGATTTGGCTACTTCTGTCACGATAAATGGCTCGTATATAATTATTGTTCAATTTATATAATACATTATTTGTACTATACCAAATGGCTTGTTCTTCAGACACATAGAGTAAACCATTCTCTCCACCAAGCCAATATTCTTTGTCGGAAGATGTAAGCGGCTCCGCGTTTATACCTTGCCCTTTATCGTAAAAGTTCTTACCTTTGCACCATAATTTTAAAAGCAATGAAATTATGAGAGCAACAGAA
>JAIINY010000441.1:0-1489 GCA_022741625.1 Prevotella sp.
TTCTGCGGATCCGCAGAAGCCTTTATCATTATATATGGTATTTCCTTTGATAGTTTCTCTTTGATTTTACCGGTGCTCCATTGAAGGAGTCGGCACCTCTTCCGATGTGCGGACCACGGCTGCCGCCCCGATAGCTCTCGTGGAAGCTGGCTCCACCGCAGTACTCGCTCCAGCGGGCACGGATTCTATCTACATAATCTGCCGTCTCTGTACCTCGCATATAACCATATTTCACCACAGGGTCTCCATAGTAGGCGGGTTGGGTAAGGCGCAGCACGTATTCTCTTACATGTCCCCAGTTCTGTGGGTTGCCACCATGTTTCCTGGTCAGTGCCATTGCATCACGGATATGGTGGAAACCACCATTATAGGCAGCCAGAGCGAAGAGCGCACGCTGTGCCGGATCGCCTACATCCGAGAAATGTCCCTGGAGTTCTGCCATGTATCTGGCTGCTGCTGCCACATTCGCCTCTGCATCGTGAATGGCACTCATCGGTAATCCCAGGTGGGCAGCGGTAGATGGCATGATCTGCATCAGTCCGCAGGCACCAGCCCATGATTTGGCATTCGGGTCGAAGCAACTCTCCTGGTAACACTGTGCAGCCATCAGGCGCCAGTCCATACGTGCCGTTCCGCTGTATCTCATAAAGAGATGGTCGTAGCGGGAGATGACTCCCTTGGAACGGTTGAGGAAAGGAGAATAGACATGTCGGCGGATGCTTGCCGTAGAGAGCAGGAAGGACTCTTCCTTTTTCACCTCGGCTATCAGTTTTGGCTTGAACCATCCGTTCAGTGTATCGGCGAGACTCTTGTTGCCGCCAACTACCGCCCACTGCGTCTTGCCTTTATCAGGCGTTACGCCGCAGAAAAGTAGATTGATAGTCTTGCTATCTCCGGAAACCGATTTTGCAGCCGTTCTGTTCTTTCCTGCCGATGACTTTTCACCTTTTAATATATGACGGGGCAGGGGAACGGCGATGATGTCGCCTTCTCCCTTCTGGAGTTTCTGAATCATCTCGGTAGTGTCCTTGCATTCCTCCACTCTCAGCGACACACCAATCTGCTGGGCAAACTTCTCGCAGAGCAGGTACTGCAGACCCATTCCGTGGTTGTGGTAATCATAATAGGTGGTAGGACCATTCACTGTAAGCATGATCAGCTCGCCATTGTCCTGGATATCCGACAGCGACAAACCCCGTTGCTGAGCCTGAGCGCCAGCATCGCCATCTGCTGCGTTTTCGTCAGGTTCCTCTTCGTCAGAACCGTCCATAGACTCCACTTCGCCCACGGGAGTTCCCCAGGGAGTGAGTTCCTGTTGCGGTTTCTTGTCAGCGCAACTGGCAAGAAAAAACAGCGAATATAATGCGTATAAATATAACTTTTTTCTCATTGCGACTGCAAAAGTACAAAAAAAAAAGCATATAAGTGCGAAATTATTTGCATATTCTAACAATTTTATGTACTTTTGCAATGTTTTTCAAACAAAATA
>JAIINY010000442.1:0-1478 GCA_022741625.1 Prevotella sp.
CGGACACAATGCAGAGACGGTAGCCATCGCCAAGAATCTCATTGGCATGGCGAACAACCTCAACCAACTTACCAAGCTGTCGCATCAGAGAGGTTTCCAGGAAACCCATGTGTATGTGGTGGACTTGTTGAAGAGATTGAAAACCGTCCTTGTCGAGTATCGGCAAGGAAATTCCAAACCTAATCCAAGCGGAATGAACAGAAGGGAGGATACACCATGATAGGCAAGCTAAAGAAAGGCAGCTCATTTGGTGGTTGCATCCGCTATGTTACAGGCAAGGACGAGGCGAAAATCATCGCCTCGGATGGTGTGTTACTCGGCAAGAATACCGAAATGGCGCAAAGTTTCGAGCTACAAAGGCAACTAAATCCAAGTATTAAGAAGCCTGTTGGACATATAGCTTTGAGCTTCAAGCCCGAGGACAAGCCACGCTTGACGGATGAGTTCATGGCTAAGATAGCCCTTGAATACATGCAGATGATGGGTATCACCGATACCCAATTTCTCATCGTAAGGCATCACAATACGCACAATCCACATTGCCATATTGTGTACAACCGCATCAATAACGATGGCAAGCTCATATCAGACAGGAATGATTACAGGCGTAATGAGCAGGTGACCAAGGCTCTAAAATCCAAGTATGGACTGACTTACGGAACGGACAAGAGCAAGACTAACACTCGCAAATTACGCAATGCGGAACGTGCCAAATACGAGATTCACAATGCTGTTAAGGACGCATTGAAAATGGCAGATAGTTGGGAAAAGCTCAGAAGCGAACTTGCAAAACGAGGTGTTCACTTGGAGTTTGTCTATAAGGACAAGGAGCGGAGCAAGGTTCAAGGCATCCGTTTTTGCAAGGATGGATATAGCTTCAAGGGTACGCAGATTAGCCGAGACTATAGCTTTGGCAAACTGAATGCAAGATTTGAGGGAACAGAGAACCATGTATCAGCAAGAGCCATTTCTACTCAACAATATGAGCAAGGTAGTTTCAAGGACGAGCTGTTGTCATTCATGTCGGGGAGCAGCCAAAAACCATGGAATGGTATTTCTTCCATTGGACTTTTTGCTCCAGCCAATGCTCAGACCTTTGAGCAATTCCCAGAGGATGAATCATCCAAGAAGAAAAAGAAGAAACGCAGAAGAGGCTTTAGCCTTTGATGCAAGTTACAAACCATTCAAACAAGAAAAGAAAGATGAAAGAAGAAATGTTGGAAGCCATCTATGGCACAGTTGAGAGATTGGAGCAGAAAGTCGATGAACTTTCTGCCTCCTCGAAGAATGCAGGAACGGAAAAAGCTCCTGCAAGTGCAGACATAACCAAGTTGGAGAAATCTATCATTGCTATGTTTGGCAAAGAAGAGGAAGTCATTGGTAAAATATCCAAATTAAGAGATGCCATTGTCGTTTTTGCTGACGTTATCAAGGTTGAACTTGGAAAAAATGAGCAGCGAAACAAGCTCTTGGTTGAT
>JAIINY010000086.1:0-10448 GCA_022741625.1 Prevotella sp.
AATTAATTTTTTGTTCACTAGGATTTAGGAGGTAGCCAACGAGCCTCCGCATGCTTACGTACCATTTCATCTCGCCGTCAAATCCAGTCAACCCCGAGATTTCTTGATAACTAGAGTGCAAAGATAAAGCGAAATTTTGAAATCACCAAATATTTTCGGAAATTTCTTCGTTATTTCTTTAAAATATCGGAATATAGCCGTTGGGAGACCGCTTTTGTTTAGAATTTTGGAAGAAATGATGGGATTTTCGAAGCTATCTCGTTTTTTTGCAGTAACTTTGTGGGCAAAATAATTAAAAATGATGGCAATGGAGAAAAATGGAAAGATACTGATAGTGGATGACAATGAGGATGTTCTCTTGTCGCTCAATATGCTTTTGAAACCATACGTGGAGGGTATTAGAGTTATCAATACGCCTGAACGAATCATCGGAATGATGGATTCGTTCAGGCCTGATGTCATCATGCTCGATATGAACTTCCATCGGGATGCCATCAGTGGCGAAGAGGGGTATGAATGGCTGAAGAAGATTCTGGCGCATAACCCTAAGAGCGTGGTGCTGTTTATCACGGCTTACGTGGATACGGAGAAGGCGGTGAGGGCTATCAAGGCGGGAGCCATCGACTTTATTCCGAAACCATGGGATAGGAATAAACTGCTCGATACGGTGAAGAGTGCCGTGGAATTGAGCAGGGAAAGGAAGCTGGATTCTTCGGATTCGCAGGAAAAGGAATCGGAGCAGAATATGTATCAGAATCTGAATATGAATCAATGTTCTGAGTCCAAGTCTATTGCTTCTTCTGAAGATGTGTTTGCGAGAATGATTGGTGAATGCCCTGCCATGAAGGAACTGAAAGCGCAGATGATGCGTGTGGCGGCTACGGATGCCAACGTATTGATTACTGGAGAGAATGGTACGGGAAAGGATGTGGTGGCGCATGCCTTGCATCTGCTTTCAGACAGGGCAAGAAAGCCGTTTGTGAATATCGACCTGGGGTGTATCCCTGAGAATCTTTTCGAAAGCGAACTTTTCGGATACGAGAAGGGAGCGTTTACGGATGCCAGGAATGCGAAGGAAGGACGAATTGAGACGGCGGATAGCGGTACTCTCTTTCTGGATGAGATTGGAAATCTGAACCTGCCGATGCAGCAGAAACTTCTGACGGTGATTGAGAAGCGGGAGACTCAGCGCATTGGTTCCAATAAGGTGAGCCATGTGGATGTGAGGATTCTGGCGGCTACGAATGTCCCTCTGCGTGAGAAGGTGGGAAAAGGAACATTCCGGCAGGACCTCTTTTATCGGTTGAATACCATTGAACTGCATCTTCCGCCGCTGCATGAACGTGGAGAGGATATCGTTCTGCTGGCAGAATATTTCCTGAAGATTTATTCGGGAAAATATAGTGTGGGTGATGTGGTGCTGGGTGCATCTGCCAAACAGAAACTTCTGAAACATACCTGGCCGGGGAATGTAAGAGAGCTGCAGCATTGCATCGAGAGGGCGATTGTGTTGGGGGATAAGACGGAACTGGCTGCCGAGGATATCAGATTGGAGGATTCTGTGGTGGCATTGGGCTCTTCTTCATCAAGTTCTTCATCAGGTTCCATAAAGGTTGATTCGCTCAATCTTCAGACCTTGGAGCGTGAAGCCATCAAACGTGCCATTTCCTTGAGCAATGGAAATCTTACACAGGCCGCAGAGTTGCTGGGTATTACCCGTTTCGCCCTTTATAGGAAAATCGACAAACTCGGGGTTTAAAGCTTTTGCCCTTTCAGGGCGTAGGGATATATCTTGTTAAACCCCAGGGTGTTGCCCTGGGCTAGGAGCTTCTGCCCTTTCAGGGCGTGTGGGGATTTAAGCAGTTTCTTTTGATAGAAAAAACGGAAATTTTAGAAATTATGTCAATCGTCAATAACTTATTCAATCATAAGAGCAATGAGCGGATGCGCCAACTGATTGAGGCTATCCGCACCCGTGAATTCTCGCTTCAGTATTCGTTGGATCATCTGAGGGGAGAAGAACGGAATCTTGCAGAGCAGATTAACGAAGTGGTGAATGAATTTCGGGAAACCACTTTGCTGCAGGAAGCGAAATACCAGTATTTCGGAACGATGCTCGATACCATCAATGCCTTTCTCATTGTGGCGGATGAACAGGGAAAGGTGCATTGGATGAATCGGGCTGCCGTGGATGGACTCTGCGGTTTTTCGATTCATCACTTGCACGACTTGCAGGTGCTGGATGGGGCGCTTCCGGAACTGATGATGCAGCTGAAGCCGGGATTGCAGAAACTGGTACAATTGGAGACCAAGACCAACGAGGGGGCAGCTGGAAAGAAGGCTTTGGATGCCGGAAATCAGAATGCGGGGAAGGCTGACTTTGTATTGAGCGTGGTCAACTTCTTTAATAAAGGCTTTGCTTATCGCCTCTATACCTTGCAGAATGTGCAACCGGTGATTCAGAAGAATGAAACGGATGCGCAGCAGCAGCTGGTGAGGGTATTGACCCACGAAATCATGAACTCGCTGACTCCTATCATCTCTTTGGCTGATACACTATGTGAAGGGGTGGAGCAGGATACGCTGGAGCATGATGATCTGCTGATGGCATTGCAAGCCATCAATCGAAGGAGCAATGGCTTGCTGCAGTTTGTGGAGAACTATCGCAAGTTGCAACGCATATCGAAACCTCAGTTTGAGGATGTGAGGATTGGTGATCTGGTGGCAGATTTGCAGCATCTTTATCCGGATTCGATATTCCATTATGAGATAGAAAACGAAGACCAGAGGTTGCAGATGGATCGTTCGCAGATAGAACAGGTACTGATTAATCTGCTGAAGAATGCGCAGGAAGCCGTGGAGAATGAAGAGATTCCTTATGTTCGTCTAACCACTCATCTTTCGAGCAACAAGCGCGATTTCATCATTTCTATTACTGATAATGGTAAGGGAATCCTGCCGGAGGTGATGGAGCGCATTTTCGTGCCGTTCTTTACTACCAAGACGAGCGGTTCGGGCATCGGGTTGAGTATCTGCAAGCAGATAGTAACCCTGCATGGTGGAACCATCACCGCCTCTTCGAAACCAGGCGATAAAACCACCTTTAGCGTGGTGCTTCCTGCCTGATAGAGACGGATGCCTATCATATTGAGGATGTGCGCACCGTGCGAAATCGCACACGTTTCGTGCGGTTTCGCACGCTTTTTTATATCCGGAATTTCTTATCTTATTGATAATCATATCTTTATCTTTGTGGCATGGCTTTTGTGTTAGTTTTTGCAAAAGTAATCATCATGAAGATCAAGAATTATATATTCATAGCATGGGCGCTTGCAGCCATGAATGTCCAGGCCGACACTTTGCAGCTCGACTTGGCGGCTACCATTGCGATGGCGCAGCGGCAGTCGCCATCGGTGCAGAGTGCCCGCAATACCTTTTTGTCTGCTTACTGGGCTTATCGGTATCATCAGGCCAACTATCTGCCTTCGCTTTCCCTCTCATCTTCACCTTATATTAATAAGGAGGTGAACAAGATAACCCAGTCGGATGGTACGGCTCTCTTTCTGAAGCAAGATCAGTTGAGTGCCGACCTTACTCTGAAAATCAACCAGAATATCTCCCTGACGGGTGGTAGCCTTTTTGTGAAGAGTTCGCTCAACCGGTTGGATGAATTGCATAACAAGATAACCGCCTATAGCAGTCAACCCTTTATCGTGGGCTACGAGCAGAGTCTTTTTGGCTATAACTCGCTGAAATGGGATCGCCGAATAGAACCTATCCGGTTCCGGGAATCCAAGAAGCGATATGCCGAAACGCTGGAGATTGTTTCGGCAAAAGCCTGTGAGCATTTCTTCGGTCTGGCTTCGGCGCAGGCAGAATGGGAGATGGCAAAACAGAACTTTGCTTCTGCTGATACGCTTTATCAGATGGCGAAGGGGCGATATGAGAATGGAACGATTTCGGAAAACGAGATGCTGCAGCTGGAAATCAACCGACTGAACGAGGAGACCAATGTGATGGATGCTCAGGTGGCTTTGCGGGAGAAGATGCAGACCATCCGCTCGTTTCTGGGATTGGAACAATCGCAGGATATCTGTCTGGTGATGCCGAAAGAGGTGCCTGCCTTTGAGGTTCCTTTGCAACGGGCGATAGATTGGGCTTTGTTGAATAGTCCGGATCCCGATTATTACCGTCGCATCCAGAAGGAGAGCGAAAGCCGGTTGGCGCAGGCTCGTGCCAACGCCGGATTGAAGGCGGATCTCTATATGCAGTTTGGACTCTCGCAGACGGGAGCAGATATCGGTGCCGCCTATCGCAGTCCGATGAGTCAGCAATCGGCAAGAATCACCATCGCCCTTCCGATATTGGATTGGGGACGGGGAAAGGGTAGGATAAGAGAAGCCAAATCGCAGCTGGCGCTTACCCAGACGCAGGTGGAGCAAGGCATGAGGGATTTCTACCAGAACGTAGAAAAACTGGTGTTGCAGTTTAACATGCAAGCCCGAAAGGTGCATGTGGCATCGCTCACCGACCAGCGTGCCGAGAAGCGATATGTGGTGGCGCGCCGACTCTACATCATGGGCCGCAACTCGATACTCGACCTGAATGTAGCCATCAGCGAGAAAGATGCTGCCCGGCGCAATTACATCTCGACCATGCAAACCTATTGGAGTCTTTACTATACGCTCCGAAGTATGACGGGATTCGATTTCGAGCACAATAAAGAACTGAAGGAAGAACTTCCTATAAAATAAATAAGGTGAAATGAATAACAGCAGAATAATATGGATATAAAGAAACAACCGAAACCGTGGTATATCCGTTACCGCTATCCTATACTGTCGGGTGTAGCAGGCATTGCCATCCTGGTCTATGCTCTTTTCCTGATCGTTACTTCGGGCACCCGAAGGGTGGATATGGATAGCGTGGTGATAGCCGAAGTGAAGAAGGCTCCTTTCTGGGAGTATGTAGATGTAGAAGGACTGGTGTATCCCTTCAAGACCATCCAGGTGAATGCGATGGAGAATGGATTCGTGGAACGGGTGGTGGCTGAAGAAGGAGCCATGCTGCAGCAGGGCGATACCATCCTGGTGCTTCAGAATCCGGAACTCTATCATTCTATCGATGATGAGCAGGATGCATGGAGCAGTAAGCTTCGCAACTGTCAGGAACAGGAGATTGAGATGACGCAGAAGACCATCAACCTGCGCCAGCAAGCCTTGGATGCCCAGCATCAGATGGCGAGCCTGAAGAAATCGCTCAAGCAGAGCCGGGAGGAATATCGCATGGGCATCAAGAGTAAGGCGGAACTGGAAGTGGCTGAGGAAGATTACGAATATCAGCGGCAGAAGGTGCTCTTGCAGATGCAAAACCTGAAGCATGATTCCGTATCTACCCGATTGAAGCGCGAGATGATTGCTGCCAACCGGATGGAAGCCAACAAGAAATTATTGAGAATGAAGGGCCGCACCCAGCAGTTGGTGGTTCGGGCTCCCGTAAGCGGACAACTGAGTTATGTGGGGGTAACCCAAGGTCAGCAGGTTTCGTCCGGGGCGAGCATCGGACAGATTAAGGTGATGAGCCAGTTTAAATTGCAGATTTCGCTGGCTGAGTATTACATCGACCGCGTTATCGCCGGACTTCCTGCCCATATTGAGTATGATGGTCATCAGTTTCCACTTCGTGTATCGCGGGTGATTCCTGAGGTGAAAGACCATCAGTTTGTCTGCGAATTAACTTTCAGTGGCAAGACTCCCGCCAATATCCGTTTGGGCAAGAGTTATCGGGTGCTGTTGGAATTGGGCAAGCCGGAGCAAGCCTTGGTGATTCCGAATGGCGATTTCTTCCAAACGACCAACGGATATTGGATATTCCGGGTATCTGACGATGGCAAGAAGGCGCAGCGGGTGAATATCAATGTTGGCAGACAGAATCCGCAGCAATTCGAAATTACTTCCGGCTTGAAGCCGGGCGACAAGGTTATCGTAAGCGGATATACCAAAATCGCCAGTGAAAAAGAGATAGATTTGAGATAGACTTTTATCTTGGATTATCAAAAATCATCATCCATCATAGATAATAAAATTCAATCTTTCACGTAAATAAATTATATAAAGACTTAAAAATATGAACATGTTATTACACAACCTGAAGGTTGCCCTGCGCAACATTCTCAAGTACAAGGTGCAGACTCTGGGCAGCATCCTGTCGCTTGCCATCGGTATGGTGACGCTTGCCACGGTGCATTCGTTTCTGCTGAATTTCCGCATGGCTTCCATTAACCATGAACCTTATTATGATAGAGTTTATAACCTCAGATTCGATTCCATCCAAAAACGTCAATCGGAAAATTCAATTCGTATCAATGGTGATATCGTAAGGGCGGTGAAGGCGAATGGAGGACCTCGCTGCATAGAGCAGGGACCCTATGCTCCTAATGGTATGCTAACAGGCGGCTGGGCTGAGTTTACCCTAAGCGGCAAGACAAGGAGAAAGATGCAGTTGGATGCAGTTCCCCTTGATCGTCATTATCCCAACTTTGTAGGTATCCGTTCTGCCATTACGGGAGAAAAGATAAAGGTGCTGGGTCCTCATGATGCCATTATCAACGAAAAGCAGGCAAAGCAAATCTTTGGTGACAAGAATCCTGTGGGTGCAAGCATTCGTTTGAGTAAGGACTATGGAAATTATCAGTTGAGATTGGTGGATGTCTATCAAGACTTATCATTGACAGAGCAAAACAGTTCTGCTCTCTTTTACTCACCATGGGAGTTGGAAGATATGGATTTAAATCAATTTTATGCTGTGGCTTTGTATGTGGTGTTGAAAGAGGGATGTACGCCACAACAGTTGGAAGCAGAGGTGAACAGCAGGTTGAAACCATTGGGGGTGAAGGTAAAAACAGAAAAGCTGAAAGATCGTTTGAACGAAGAGTATTCAACCGTTACTATAGCCCGTTCCATCACTTATCTGATTGGTTCATTGATTCTGCTGGCTGCCATCATCGGTTTCCTGAGGATGCAGACGCAGCTGTTCTGGATGCGCAGACGTGAAATCTCGCTCCGAATTACCAATGGTGCCACACGCCTCCAACTCTTCTCCATGTTTGCTACCGAGGTGGTGGTGATTGTGCTGATGGCTTATTGGGTGGCTGTATTGATGGGATCCTGGATTTGTGATTATCTGGCAAGGCCTCAGTTTGCAGAAATCACCTCCGAGTTAGGAACCATCAGTCATCTGTATCTCTATAGTCTGGTGATTGGTCTGGTGGTTATGATATTGTGTCTCGCCATCATCTGGATTGTGCTGAGTCGAATTTGTAAGCATACGCAAGCACTCGAATCAGGAATGAGAAGAAGCCATAACCATTGGTTCCGCAATACGATGCTGGGTGTGCAGGTGATGATCAGTATGTTCTTCCTGGGTGTTACTTTCTGCCTCTTGTGCTGGGTGGGCAAGATGGCTGATTTCAATCATATACCTGATGACGAGCGTGCATACAAGCAGAGTCTGTTTCTGCAGACAAATGCGGCAGAAAATGGTCAGCGCCTCAGAGACAAGCTCATCCATTTACCACAGGTAGAACGATGGATTCCTTTTAGCTGGGGATTTTGGAAAGTTAACGAGTTAGCAGAGAACGAGGAGCTCAGTAAGGCGGTTTGGCAAGGTGATTCTTATGTTAGCTATGGTAATGTGACGAATTATTGCTTTAGGATTACATCAGATACCTCCTATCTCGATTTCTTCAAAATCAAGGTGAATTGGAAGCCGAAGGCAAACCGGAAGAAATGTATCCTGGTAAATGAGGAGTTGTATAAGTATATGCGACAATATCATGTTGCTCCTAATGATATATTGACCGTAGATGAGATGGATTCCTATCAGATAGCCGGAACGTTCCAGTCGGTACCTTATGAGGGGAGTATGAAAACTGATATATACTCATTCATAGTCATAGATCCCAAAGAGGCTTATGGTGCCACACATTATATTCTTGTGGCAAAGCCGGGTGAATATAAGGAGATGCAGGTTGCAGTAGATAGAATGATACAGAAATTGGAGCCTGCAGTGGTAAAACCGATGTCATCCAATCTGCGTGACTATATGGCGAGGGAAATGTTAGCATTGGAAATACTGCAAAATATTGCGTGGATCCTGGCTATCGTGAGTCTGGCAATCTGTCTGATAAGTATCTTCAGTACGGTGATGCTGGATACGCAGACCCGCAAGAAGGAGGTGGCTATCCGCAAGGTGAACGGTGCCCTGACAAAGGATATTGCCAAACTCTTCGGACGAACCTATCTGGTGATTACGCTCATCGCCATGGTATTTGCGGTGGTAGCCATGTTGCTGTTTCATATCGTTCTGAGTCAGATGTTCGATATGGTAGAAATCAATCCTGTCTTCCCTGTCATCCTGAGTATAGTGATAGTGATAGGCTTCATTGCTGCTATCATCGCCTGCCAGGTACGCAAGATCATGAAGGTGGATCCTTCGGAGATTCTGGCTAAGGAATAAAATGCGTCATTTGAAAGTATAAAAGTATAATATGAATTTAAAGAAAAGATAATGATTATGATTCAATTAGATAATATCAAGAAAGTATTTCAGACTGAAGAGGTGGAGACTTGGGCTTTGCGTAATATCAGTTTGCAGGTGAAGGAAGGCGAGTTTGTTGCCATCATGGGACCTTCGGGATGTGGCAAATCTACATTACTTAATATAATAGGTTTGCTCAACAATCCTACAAGCGGCAGCTATCTGCTCGACGGCAAGGATGTATGCAAGCTGAAGGAGAGCGAGCGTACCCTGATAAGAAGGGGTATGATAGGTTTTGTGTTCCAGAGTTTCAACCTGATTGATGAGTTGAATGTGGTGGAGAATATCGAGTTGCCGCTTCTGTATATGGGAGTATCGGGCAAGGAGCGCCGTAAGCGTGCAGAGGATGTGATGGAGCGCGTGGCGATATCCCATCGTGCCAAGCATTTCCCATCGCAGCTTTCGGGTGGTCAGCAGCAGCGCACCGCTATCGCCCGTGCCATCCTGCCGCATCCTAAGCTGATTCTAGCCGATGAGCCTACGGGAAACCTGGATTCCAAGAATGGCAAGGAGGTGATGGAACTGCTTTCTGAGTTGCACAAGGAAGGCACCACCATCGTAATGGTAACCCACTCGCTGCATGATGCCAATTATGCCGATAGAATCATCAATATGTTTGATGGTGAGATTGTGAATCAGGTGGAGATGTAGGAATTTATGATATGAAAATCGCCCGATAGCATATTCTTTGATGCTATCGGGCGATTATGTCTATATCTCTTCATCGATAAATCGGATGATTTCATCCTGCTGGTCGGGATGATACCAGTGGATATCTGCATCTCGCTTAAACCAGGTGAGCTGCTTGCGCATGTATTCACGGCTATGCGACTGTATCTGGCGGATGGCTTCATCCTTATCTATCTCGCCATCGAAATAGGCAAACATTTCCTTGTAGCCCACGGTTCTCAAGGCAGTGAGGCCCTTGTGTGGATATACGCTTCGGGCTTCTGCCTCCAGGCCTTCCTCCATCATCAGCAGCACACGCTGATTGATGCGATCGTACAGTTCGGCACGGTCACGGTTCAGGCCTATCTTAATGATGCGGAAAGGACGCTGCTTCTTCTCGGCTACACGGAAAGAAGTGTAGGTCTTGCCGGTCTGGTGACAGATTTCCAGGGCATGCACCACGCGGCGTGGATTCTTCTTATCTACTATCGCCCAATGCTCCGGGTCCATCTTGTGGAGTTCTTCTACCAGTGTCTCCAAACCTTCGTCTTCCAGGCGCTGTTTCATCCAGGTACGGATGTCATCCCGCACGGTAGGAATATCGTCGATACCCTTGCATACGGCATCGATATACATCATGCTGCCGCCTGTAAGCAGCGCCACATCGTGATTCTTGAAGATTTCTTCTTCCAGGAGATTCATCACATCGGCCTCGTATTGGGCTGCGCTGTAATAATCTTCGATGTGGTGGTTTCCTACGAAATAATGCTTCACCCGCTGCTGCTGTTCGGCAGTAGGTGCTGCGGTTCCGATAGGGAGTTCTGCGAAGATCTGGCGGGAGTCGGCATTAATAATAGGTATAGAGAGATGTTCTGCCAGAGAAAGACAGAGCTCGGTCTTACCTACACCTGTAGGGCCTAAAACAACGATTAATGTTTTTTCTTTCTTATTCATGCTTTTGCCCTTACAGGGCGTCTTCGTTATATAATAAATAAACCCAGGGCGATGCCCTGGGCTATGTGCTTTTGCCCTTTACCTTTCCCTTCGGCCGGTGACCGTTGGTTCAGGGCGTTTTCTTTATCGAATGATACCTCGCTGAGAACTCTCTACGAAGTCGATGATGTACTGGATTTCCTTGGTCACCTCAAGATTCTTCTTGATTTCCTCGATACCTTCCTTCA
>JAIINY010000443.1:0-1474 GCA_022741625.1 Prevotella sp.
CAGACCAGAAGGTAGCGTCGTGCCAGGTGGTCTTCTCTACGTTCTGCGTAAACTTCGCAGCTCTCTTGGAATGTTCTGTACTCATAGTCCTGCAGCTAAAATTTGAACAACATGGATAAACTTGATCGGCATCTTCTCCTTCTTGGCAATACCCGCCATGTGCATCAGACAGGAAGAATCCGGTCCGGTGACATATTCGGCACCCGTAGCCATATGGCGCTTGATCTTATCCTCTCCCATTCGGGTAGAAACGGCAGGCTCCTCGATAGAGAACATACCGCCGAATCCACAGCACTCATCCTTGCGTTCCGGCTCGTGGATGGTAATGCCTTCCACCATATTCAACAGGTCGATAATCTTGTTGAATGGCTTGATGTGTCGCTCAGATGGAGACGACAAGCCCAGTTCCCGCACACCATGGCAACTGTTGTGCACACTCACCACGTGTGGGAATTTGCCCGGCACATGATCCACCTTCAGCACATCGTGAAGGAACTCCACAACATCCATGATCTTCTTGGATGAAATACACTCGTGCTTACCCTCCAGAATCTTAGGGTAATACACCTTAACATAAGCGGCACATGAAGCAGAAGGAGCTACGATGTAATCGTAATCCTTGAACAGCTCATCAAATGTCTCTATGACCTTCTCCGACTTGTCCTGAAAACCCGCGTTAGCCATCGGCTGACCACAGCAAGTCTGCTTTTCGGGATAACCGACATCCAGTCCGTAGTGCTTTAGTAACTTGTATGTAGCCACACCCGCTTCAGGGTATAAAGCATCCACATAACAAGGGACGAATAATCCGACTTTCATTGTTTTATAATACTCTTGTTAGCTATTGTTTTATTATTATCGAAACATTCTGCTACATTTCTGTAGGCGCTGCAAAAGTAACAAAAAAATAGCAGAAATGAGACAATCACGAAAGGAAATTTTAATAATTGATGTTATTTAACTGTAAAGAATGGCGCAAATTTGGATGATTCAGATATTTAACGTATCTTTGCAACCCATAATAGTGTATTTACCCTAGTAATCTGACCAAGAAACTAAATAGATACTAAACAAGGTGTGGATGTGCTGGGTACCTCTGTAGAGGCTAGCATGAACACAGAAGACCGCGACCTCTTCGTAAAGGAGCTTAACAAGGTTGACCTCAAGGTTCCAGTAAGCTACGCTTGCGAGAACATGGAGGAGGCTGTGGCTGCGGCACGCAACATCGGCTACCCTATCATGATCCGTTCTGCCTATGCGCTGGGGGGGGGGCTCGGTTCTGGTGTCTGCAAGACAGAAGAGGAGTTCAAGGAGCTGGCAGGAGTACAGTAATCGTACGCGGATTTATATGAAATACGCCCTGTAAGGCCCAAGCCTTATGGGGCTTTTTTATTCCCTGCCATGAGAAAAAGAAGCTGAAATGATGGCAATCTCATTATTTTATTGTACCTTTGCAAACAGAAATAAGAATAAA
>JAIINY010000444.1:0-1461 GCA_022741625.1 Prevotella sp.
CTGCAAGCAGTTGGCTGGCGGCAAGATTTCCATGCAGATCAAGGATGTATATCCAGAGCCAATGCAGGATTTCCCAGTTCGCCTGAACTATGAGTATGCTCACCGTCTCATCGGTAAGGAGATTGGTGCTGAGACCATCAAGAGCATTGCTACATCTCTGGAGATGAAGATCGTGAAGGAGGATGCTGAGGGCATCGACCTCCTGGTTCCTGCTTATCGCGTGGATGTTCAGCGTCCTTGCGATGTGGTAGAGGATATCCTCCGTATCTATGGATATAATAATGTGGAGATTCCAACCCAGTTGAAGAGCTCCCTGACTGTTCAGGGCGATGAGGACAAGGCTTATCACAGCCAGAACCTCGTGGCAGAGCAGTTGGTAGGCGAGGGCTTCATGGAGATTCTCAACAACTCTCTGAGCAAGACCAGCTACTATACAGACCTGGAGCTGAACAAGTATCCAATGGAGAACGTAGTGAAGGTGATGAACCCATTGAGTGCTGATCTCGGCGTAATGCGCCAGACCATGCTCTTCGGCGGTTTGGAGAGCGTAGCCCGCAACATCAACCACAAGAGCCAGAACCTGAAGTTCTTCGAGGTGGGTAACACCTATTTATATAATAAGGAGAAGTGGAGCGAGGAGAGTCCTATCAAGGCTTACTCTCAGGAGGCTCACATGTCACTCTTCATCACCGGTAAGCGAGTAGAGGGCAGTTGGGCTCATGCAGATGAGCAGAGCAGTATCTACGAGCTGAAGGCTGTGGTAGAGAATATCCTTCGCCGTGTAGGTATGCCACAGAACAACCTCGTAATCAAGCACAGCGACAACAACATCTTTGCCAAGGGCGTGAACTACGAGACCCGTGCCGGCAAGGTATTGGTAGAGATGGGTATCCTGAGCCACAAGCTGAAGAAGGCATTCGATATCGAGCAGGATGTATTCTATGCTGATGTTCACTGGGATAACCTGGTGAAGACCGTGAAGAAGGTGAATCTTACTTACACAGATATCAGCAAGTATCCATCTGTGAGCCGCGACCTTGCACTGCTCGTTGACAAGAACGTAGAGTTTGCACAGATTGAGCAGATTGCCCATCAGACCGAGAAGAAGCTCCTGAAGAGCGTGGTACTCTTCGACGTATATGAGGGTAAGAACCTGCCAGAGGGCAAGAAGAGCTATGCCGTAAACTTCATCCTGCAGGATGAGGAGAAGACATTGAACGACAAGCAGATTGATGCCATCATGAAGAAGCTCATTGCCAACCTCACAGGTAAGCTCAACGCAGAACTGAGATAATGCAGAATGCGATTGACGCAGAATTGAGATAATATTATATTTAAAAAACGATAAACATTTAAAATTTTATTCCAATGGGAAGAGCATTTGAATATCGTAAAGCTACAAAGCTGAAAAGATGGGGCCACATGGCCAAGACATTTACTAAGTTGGGTAAGCAGATTGCT
>JAIINY010000087.1:0-10329 GCA_022741625.1 Prevotella sp.
CAGATGATGGGCATCACCGATACCCAATTCATCATCGTAAGGCATCACAACACGGACAATCCACATTGTCATATCGTGTATAACCGCATCAACAATGAGAGCAAACTCTTATCAGACAGGAATGATTACAGGCGTAATGAGCAGGTGACCAAGGCTCTAAAATCCAGGTATGGATTGACTTATGGAACTGACAAGAGCAAGACTAACACTCGCAAATTGCGATCGGCTTGTTCGCTCCGTCTAATGTCCAAACTTATGAGCCATTCCCAGAGGATGAATCCGCCAAGAAGAAAAAGAGGAAACGCAGAAAGGGCTTCAGCCTTTGATGCAAGTTACAAACTTAAAAATAGAATCGAACATGAAAGAAGAACTATTGGAAGCCATCTACGGCACAGTTGAGAGATTGGAGCAGAAAGTCGATGAACTTTCTCCTCCACAAAGAACGCAGGAGCAGAAACCGTTCCTGCAAGTAATGACATAACCAAGTTGGATAAGTCAATCAATGCGATGTTTACCAAGGAAGAGGAAGTCAGAGGTAAAATATCCAAATTAAGAGATGCCATTGTTGTTTTTGCTGACCTTATTAAGGTTGAACTTGGCAAAAATGAGCAGCGAAGCAAGTTCTTGGTTGATGCAGTCAAGCAGATGAGACAAGGGAATGATGTTTTCTCAAAGACATTGCAAGATAAACTTGAAGTAATGAACAAATCACCTCAAAAGAAGGTTGTAACCCATCGCTTCGAGCCAACCTCAAAGAATGTTCTTCTTTTCACAGGTGGCTTGGCTCTAACCACTATAATGTATATCCCAATGTCAGATGATAGCTGTGGTTTTTGAATTTAAACTGAGGTGACTTGTCAAGAAAACCACGAGAATAGCCTAATGTTACAGCATAACGATTGGCATAAACAAACTTTCCTTCAATTAAGCCTCCAACATCCCATCGCTTATAACCATCAAGGCGATTGGTATTATGTTGATAGTTGTTGAAGCTGTTCCATTTGAAGCTATTACCAGACTTTCCATCTGTATTCTCGGTTACATTCTCCTTGATAGATACCATGGAAAATCTTCCATACGCACCAACAGAAGGAATGAAATGCAACTTCTCACCTAGAGTGAAGTCATATCCAAACTTAACAGGGATTTGTACAGATACTTCTCTAGAATTAACAGGTGGGAATGCAGTTGTTAGATTTCCATTAGAAAGATAGTCTGACATAGCAGCATAACCACCAGCAGTCAACAGAAAGTCTATTCCTGAAGCGTAAACAAACTTTTTGCTTGTTTCATAGGATACTCCAACACCTATGTCTGCACCCAATTTCATTTTTCGGTCTTGCGCTGCATAAGATTTGCCGCCAGCAAATCCTGACAGATTTGCACCTGTATGCACATCAACTTTGACCTTTTGCTATGCCATACCGCAAAGTGGGGCAATGCTTGCCATAACAAGCATTGCTAAAGTTACATTTTTCATTTACCTTTGTCTTTTGATTTAACTTAAAAAAATGATGAAAATAAAGATGTGCCAAGTTTGGAAATCCTTGACACACCTTTGTCTTAGATGACTTAATATAATTTGAAATTTATGTTAAGTTTTATGGCCTGATTTGGTGCAGAACTATTAATGAATGTACCATAAAGTCTGCCATTAATGCCAGACCAAACTGTCCCCGAATAATCCCATGTCACACCATTATGCTTTTCGGTTTTACGGTCAGATGTAACCGTAAAATAATTCCATTCTGCAGAAATCTGAGAATGCTCAGTTGGAGTATAAGTTGTAGATTTCCCAGTTCTTATATCCTTTGCAGTAATATAGCATTTGTCTTTTGTCTGAACTGATGCAGGATCATTGTTTGGAGATGCTATCATGCTATTAGTCCTTGAAATGTTATCAAGATGAAGGAAAAGTGTAACAATAGAGTCTGATGTATCTATAAGTTTTACATTCCAATCAAACATAGAAACCTTCTCTTCATTTTCTCTGACTATAAAGCTATAATCGGATTTGGTCGAAGAAACTAACGCATTAACATCATTCATTGATATTTCTGCATCATTCAACTTACCCTTAACATAACTCTGATGATATATGACTTCTTCTGGCTCGTCGTCTTTTGAGCAAGATGCCAATACTATTAGCATAAAGAATACCCATACAAGCATCTTGTAGTTTTTACTCTTCAACGCTTTCTTTACTACAATTAAATTCATTTAAATACAATTTTTAATAAAACATTAAATTTTTCGAGTTCAAAATTATAGTGTTTTCTTTGTTTACACAAGCCCAATCGTCATGAGTCGGAGAAATTGAGGTATGAATCCCTATAAATCACAAATGAACCTTATCCTGCTACCACATGGATGCTTCATAAGCGAAAAAAGCGGATTCATGGGCGAATTTTCGTCATTCATGGCTCTCATTGTTGTCTATCTCGCAAAAAAGCACTAAATTTGCACACAAAAATGAGCAATATGAGCAAATATAATAACTTTATAAAGAATTGGGCTGTCATATCTATCGCCACGTGCATCTTTTCCTACTTACTATGGGCATTAATGGATTTTAACACGTTCGTGGACACAGATATCACCATCGAAGACTTGTGCTTTGACATTGCGTATTGTTCTGTCTACACCATGTTCTCCTTATTGATTTCAAATATTTTGGGGAACATCTTTGTAAAAGACAGGATAAGCTATCCTCGCTTTGCCATTCATATACTTCTCATGCTGACAGCAAACTTCGCTTGGGCTGTCACTTTTGAAAACATATTCGATAGTCTTTGGCATGCAGGGAACGAGGTTTATTGGGACAGGATATATGTCTTTGGACTAATCGCTACATTGCTGACGATGGTGAATACCGGCCTATATTATTGTTCCATCCTCATCAAGAAAGAGAAGGAAAATGTAGTACTCACCAATAATCTCTTGCGACAACAAACAAATCCACATTTCATATTCAACAGCATCAACACGCTGGCAGATTTGATAGAGGAAAATCCTGTACAGGCAGAAAGTTTTACACTGAAATTCTCAGAAATCTATAGATATGTAGTCACACATTTGGACGATGACACAATACCTATACATGAAGAGATTCATTTCGTGAAGAACTATTGTGAACTCCAAGAGATAAGTTCACCCCATACTATGCATATCGAAATCGCCGAAGAATTAGAAAGGTGCAAGGACAAGACCTTGCCATTGAGCATACAAATGATGGTAGAGAATGCGATTAAGCATAATTGCCATACCAAGGAAGCACCACTTTCTATCTCTATATATCGTCAAGACGAGTATGTCATAGTAAGGAACGTGTTGAATCCAATAAAGAGTTCTTTACCTACAACCCAAAAGGGATTGGCAAACTTGCGCCAGCGTTATAAACAAATCGGAAAGGAGCTAATCGTCAGCAACGATGATAAATATTTTGTAGTAAAACTTCCAATCTTATAAACAATGAAAGTTATAATCATAGAAGATGAAGAACGTGGCTTTTCAAGACTGAAACGCCTCTTGCAAAACATAGACAATTCCATGGAGCTGCAAGGTCCGCTGACCACGGTAAAAGCAGTTGTAGACTATCTGCATAATCCACATGATGAGGATGTCATTTTTGCCGACATTAGGTTGGGCGATGGCGATGTCTTCGAGGCTTTCATGGAAATAGCCCCAACTGCCCCCGTCATATTCACCACAGCCTACAATGAGTATGCTTTGGAGGCTTTCAAAAGCAACGGCATAGCTTATCTTCAAAAACCGATATTGCCAGAAGAACTAGAAAAAGCTCTTTCAAAAGCAAAAGCCATGAGCAATGAGCGCATAGACTATTCTGCTCTCATAGAGAAAATGGGGATGACAACAGGCAGAAAATGGAGAGACCATTTTCTTGTGCATATCTTTGATGGCTTCAAACTTATCAAGACAGCCGACGTAAGCTACTTTTTCTCGGAGAATGGTGTTGTTAGGGCATTCCTAAGTGATGGTAATTCTGTAACCATCAACCAATCCTTGAATGATTTGGAACAGCAACTGAATCCAGACTTGTTCTTCCGTGCCAATCGACAATATACGGTAAATATCGACAGCATCGACAAACTCACCAATTTCTTCAAATACCAAATGACCATTAGCCTTCATGGATTTCCTGAGTTGCAAATTGTGGTCAGCAAAGACAAAATCATGAAATTGAAGAATTGGCTCGACAGATGATGACAAGAAGTGACTTGATGTTTTTTCGCACAACTATATAAAAAAAGAAGTTTCACTGTGGTACATATTGTTGGGAGGCGTACCACGGTGAAAATTGTGGAAACAGACAATATACATTAAATTTGGATTCACTGATGTTTCTTATCTCAAATTACTTGCGAAGCAAGGTTTTACTATAAAAAGTTCTAATTTCCATAAAATTCCTCTTGTAAATTATTGGATATTTAGGAAAATATCGTATCTTTGTCCCCGAATTAAGGCGTTCTTTGCATATTGCAAAATACAGAAACGAGCAGAAGTCCGCTCGTTTCCATATTGTTACCTATATTATAAAGGCAAACGCCCAACTTCTTGATTTTCAATCAAAGTCCAAATTAGAGCGAGTTAGTATTTTTAACGGAATTCGTATTCTGGGGCTGCTGAAAATCGGGGCATATCACACCCTTTTTTTATTTATTCATTACTGAGACTTGCGAAGTTCAATATATTACTGCTCCCCTTTCGTTTTCTTATCCGCCACATACATTCCTATCAGAATGCAGGCGGCACCCGCCAGAAAATAGGGGGTAATCTGCTCGTCAAGCACCCACGAAGCAAATATCATGGTGGTGATAGGATTGAAATACACCCAGTTGGTAGCCTTTACCGTTCCCAGTTTCGAGATGCACCAGTTCCACGTGAGGAAGCAGATCATAGAGGCAAGGCAGCCCAGAAAGAGCAGATTGCCGAATACCTGGGGACGGGTGAATACCTCGAGCGAAGGAAAACCCGGAATGAAGATATAATAAGGCAAGATGGTAAGAACACCATAGAAAAACACCTTGCGGGTGATGAATGCAGGACTGTAATCGCCCGTGGTTGACTTCATCAGCAGCGAATAAATCGCCCAGCACATACACGCCGTAAACGCCAATGCATCGCCCACCGGAGAAAGATGAAGCACAAACCTGCCGTTCAATACCACGATGATCATACCCACAAATGCCAGAAGAGAACCCAGCAGCTGCACAATATGGATGCGGTTGGAATCCTTATAGACCAGACGAACCAGCAGGGTGGCAAAGAGCGGACACGAACAGACAATGAGCGAGGTATTGGTGGTGGTGGTAAAGTTCATCGCCTCATTCTCGCTGCAGAAATAGAGCGAACCGCCCGTAATGCCCAGCAGCGCCATCTTAGCCTCATCCTGCCAGGAATCGGCAAAGAGACGGCGATGATTGAACGCCAGCATCAGCACGTAGGCGATGCTGAAACGCAGGGTGAAAATCTGAGCAGGAGAAAGCCCGTTCAGCATCAGCACCTTGGTGGAAACGAAGGTGGTTCCCCAGATCGCCACCGTCAGGAAGGCTACCAGATGGTAGAATATATTGTTATTTTTCGTTTGCATATCTTAATTTTTCCTTTAATGGTGCAAAAGTAAGATTTTTCTGTGGATAAACCAAGACTTCTGCATTTTTTTTGTAACTTTGCAGCATGATTTTCCATCCATTCCATCATACTTCAGAAAATGTTCCTGCAAGGATGAACAATCCTTTGGATTACGAACCGCATCCGCTCTGCATCCAGGCGTGCAGGGAAGTGCAGGAGATGCTTGCCAGACGAGAAGACTGGCAGGAAGAGATTGCACGCGGCAAAATGTTTGGCGTGCTCATCGTAGAAAATGTAAAAACAGATACCGATGTCCCAAAATGGGGATACCCAGCTGCCGATAGCGAGGATCCGAAATGGGGATACCTGGCAGCCTACAGCGGACAGATTGGCGGAAGAAGCGACTGGGAGGACTTCGTGCCTGCCGTATTCGACTATCTGCAGCCCGACGGCTACTTCAAGACCCACGAGGCAGAGATCTCCCGTATCAACCAGAGCATCAGCCACCTGGAGAAGGATGAAAGGATGAAGGAAGCCAGAACCCTGATCCGGCAACTGCAGGAGGAGCGGAAGCGTACCATCGCCGCCTATCAGGAGAAAATGAAGGAAGCGAAGGCAAAGCGTGACAGCCGCAGAGAGGCAGGAAACCTATCAGAAGCGGAAGAGGCGGAGATGATCAGGGAAAGCCAGTTTATGAAGGCTGAACTGCGCCGACTGAAGAAATCGCTCTCGGAAAAGACAGCCCTGGAAACGGAATTTGAGGATTATCAGGAGAATATACTGAGGCTGAAGCAGCTGCGCAAGCAACTCTCTGATGCCCTGCAGCAATGGCTTTTCTCGCAGTTCAGAATGCTGAACCAGGAGGGAGAAAGCAAGGATCTGCTGGAGATTTTCAGAGATGAAGCCCTGAAGGAGTATCCGCAGGCGGCGATAGCTACGAGCAGGATTGCTGCCCTGAAGATGGTGCCGCCAGCCGGGAGCGGCGAGTGCTGCGAACCGAAACTGCTGCAATATGCCTACCAGCATGGTTACAAACCGCTGCAGATGGCTATGTTCTGGTGGGGAGAAAGCCCGAAGGAGGAAATCCGCCACCACCTGCAGTTCTATCCAGCCTGCAACGGCAAGTGTAAGCCGATACTGCATTGGATGCTGCCGCCATCGGTATTCGAAAGCCCTGCATCGGCAGAAAACGGCATCGGCGGACAGAAGGGACTATTCCCTAAGCAGGTAGAGATGCTCTATGAGCAGGTGGAAACGCTCTACGAAGACTGCGAGCTGACCGTGATCCACAAACCTGCAGGACTGCTCTCTGTACCGGGAAAGGACGCTGCCCAGCCATCGGTCTATGCGCTGATGCGAAGGAAATATCCCGAGGCTACCGGTCCGCTCATCGTTCACCGGCTGGACATGGCGACCAGCGGACTGATGATCATCGCCAAGACCGAATTTGCCTATCATCGCCTACAGAAGGAGTTTCTGAACCATCGGGTGCAGAAGAAATACATCGCCATCATTTCAGAAAAAGACATTCCGGGAAAGGAGATTTTTGGAAAAGACATTCCGGAAAAGGAGATTCCGGAAAAGGGAACCATCTCCCTTCCGCTGCTGCCCGATTATCTGAATCGCCCCCGCCAGATAGTGAATCACGAGCAGGGCAAGGAGGCCATTACGGAGTATGAAATCCTGGAGCGCATCGACGGATCCCATCTCCGCATCGCCCTCTATCCCAAGACGGGCAGAACCCACCAGCTACGCGTGCATTGTGCCCATCAGGAGGGCTTGAATGCTCCCATCCTGGGCGATCCGCTCTACGGCAACGAGAAGGCTGCCCGACTGCATCTACATGCCGAGGAGATTACCTTCGAACATCCCCTGACGGGTAAGAAAATAACGATAAAGAGAAAGGCTGATTTCTAAACGGAATCAGCCTTTTTTCTGTCTATTTTTATTCAAGTTTTTCAAGTTAAGCCCTTCAGACGAAGAACATGATGATGACCTGGGCGATGATGACTCGGATAAACATGCCGAGCGGATAAACCGTAGCATAACTGATGCTAGGCGTATCGCCATCCAGGGTCTCGTTGGCGTAGGTAAGCGCCATCGGATTCGCCATACTACCGCAGAGAATGCCGCAGATGCTGCCGAAATCGTACTTCTTGGTCTTCAGGATGATGAAGCCCACTATGATAACCGGAACCACCGTGATGAGGAAACCGATGCCTACCCACATCAAACCCTCGGGACGAACCACCGTCTCGAAGAACTGTCCACCAGCCGACAGGCCCAGACAGCCCAGATACAGGGCAAGACCCAGCTCGCGGAGCATCAGTCCCGCACTACGCGTCATATAAGAGATGAACTGCACCCTAGGGCCCAGCGCACCAATCAGAATACCCATTACGATAGGACCACCGGCAATACCCAGACGTACGGGAGCCGTCATTCCCGGAATATTCAGCGGAATGGTTCCCACGGCGAGTCCCAGAATGATACCCAGGAAGATGGCGCCCAGGTTAGGCTCGTTGAGCGTCTTCACGGCATTGCCCAGAAACTGCTCCACATGGTCGATGCTCGTAGGGTCGCCCACCACCGTCAGTCGGTCGCCATACTGCAGACGGAGGTCGTCGGTAGCCAGCAGTCGGATATCACCACGCAGCACTCGGCTCACATTCACGCCATAGGTATTGCGCATCTGCAGGCTTCCCAGTCGCTTGCCGTTGAGTCCCGGACGGGTCATCACGATGATTCTGCTCTCCAGCTTGGCATCGATGGCGTTCCAGTCCACCTTATCATTATTCCACTCCTTATCCACCTTCTTTCCGAAGAGAATCTGCATGGCAGCTGCCTCATCCTTATTGGTAACCACGAGCACATTATCGTTGGTATGGAGCACGGTATCAGCCTCTGGAATGATGACCTGCTCGCCTCGCCATACACGGGAGATGATGAACTTGCGATGGGTCATCATCGAGATTTCGGCGATGGTACTGCCGTTGAGAGCCGGGTTTACGATGACGTACTGTCCGATGGACGTATGGTCATCCTCATCGGCACGTCGGATCTCCAGGTCCTCAGGCTTTACGAAGAGCTTTCGCAGGAACATCATCGCCAGGATGACGCCCACAACGCCCAGTGGATAGGTTACCGCACAGCCCAGGGCTGCTCCGCCGCTAGGCAATCCCAACTGCTGCAGCGCCTGCTGGGCAGCACCCAGCGCCGGCGTATTGGTAGTGGCACCACAGAGAATACCCACCATATCGGGCAGGCTCACGGGCAACACCAGGCACAGGGCGAGCGAGAATACGGTGCCCACGGCGATGACAGCCAGGCTCCAGAGATTGAGCGAGATGCCCTCGTGGCGCATCGAACCGAAGAAGTTAGGACCCACATAGAGACCCAGCACATACACGAACATGGTGAGTCCGAAGCTCTCGGCAAACTCCAGCATGTTCTCGTCGATGGAGAGTCCGAGATGGCCCGCCACGATGCCCACAAAGAATACGAAAGCTATGCCGAGGGAGATTCCCTTGACATGAATCTTGCCCAGGGCAAGACCTAAGGTACAAATCAATGAAAGAATGACGATGCCCTGCACCGCCGAATGCACGTTGATTAAATGATCAAACCACATAATTATAAGTTTCTATCTTTTCTCGAGATAATGTTCAATTTTCTAAATTCGGCTGCAAAGGTACATTAAATAAAGAACATCACAAAAGAAAAATGCCCTTTTCTTCTAAATATTTGCAATAAAAGCTGAATTTAAAGCAAAAAACCAAATCTAACTCAAAGTTTTTTTGTACCTTTGCACCCGTTTAAAATAGAAATAGATGAAAGATATTTGTTGTATAGGGCATGTAACCAAAGATAAGATAGTTACCCCAAACAGAACTGTTTACATGGCTGGCGGCACATCGTTCTACTTCGCCTACGCCATCAACCAACTGCCTAAGGATGTGAGCTTTTCGCTCATCACGGCAATGGACCCTACAGAAACAGAGCCTGTAGAAAAGATGCGCCAGGCGGGCATAGAAGTAACCCTCAACCCATCGCGCAATACCGTCTTCTTCGAGAATATCTACGGAGAAAACCAGAACGAGCGCAAGCAGCGTGTGCTTGCCAAGGCTGATCCTTTCACCATCAGACAGCTGGAGCACGTGGAGGCGAAGGTGTATCACCTGGGAAGCCTGCTGAGCGATGATTTCTCGCCCGAGGTAGTGGAATTTCTCTCGCGCAGCGGAAGGGTTTCCATCGACGTGCAGGGCTATCTGCGCGAGGTGAGAGACGAGAAGGTTTATCCCATCGACTGGAAGGAGAAGCTGGAAGTGCTGAAGAACACCTACTATCTGAAGGTGAACGAGACGGAGATGGAGACCATCACGGGGCTGAAGGAGCCACGCGAGGCTGCGAAGCTGATACATTCGTGGGGAGTTACCGAGGTAATCATCACGCTGGGCAGCGAGGGTTCGCTCGTCTATGTGGATGATACCTTCTATGAGATTCCTGCCTATCCGCCTCACGAGGTGGTGGATGCTACCGGATGCGGCGACACCTATTCTGCCGGTTATCTCTACAAGCGTCTGCAGGGCGCCACTCCTACCGAGGCTGGCAAGTTTGCGGCTGCCATGTGCACCATCAAGCTGGAGCATAATGGTCCGTTCAACCGCACCATCCAGGACGTAGAACGCATCATGAAATAAATTTTAGATAATTTATCCTATTATCTTCTTATTTTTG
>JAIINY010000088.1:0-10244 GCA_022741625.1 Prevotella sp.
AGCAATTCCTCCTTTACCACGTATAACGTACGTGGTATGTTCCTAACCACCGACCGACGGGTTCTCAACAAGAATCTTTCGCCCGAAGCACGCCGACAGCTGATGTGTCCCTTGCCGAACAACGAACCCCGGACCACACTGGGCGGCAAGAAAAGCATCGTCATCTTCGACAGCAGTTCCTGGTACAAGGACGGCAGGAACGGGCAGTTCTGGAAGGCAATGGATTCTTCCAACACAGGTCCTTTCCACCTCAATCTGATTCTACAGGAAAAGAAGCCCAACTGGATAGCCCTCTATGACGGAAATGCCGTGGACTTGATAGACTCCGTAAGCGTGCCTGTATTGGCAGCCGACGAGAGCTATGAATTGAGCCAGGATTTCAAGACATGGGAGAAAGCCATAGCTGGATCCATCACCCCGGGCTATCTGCCACAACACATAGGTCTGAGCAAGGCACAGCTTCTGAAGAAGCAGGATCCATACGGCATCGGCATCTCCGTGCTTTCAATGGGCATCGTATTCTCATGTCTTGCCCTCCTCTTCGTCGTATTCTGGGCATTCGGAGCCTACATGAAACACAAGCAGCGCATCGCCCGTGCCACCGAGAAGCATGCCACCTTATTATATAAGACCGGCAAGAAGACCATTGAAGTAACGCAAGACCTGAGTCATAAGACCAATATCCTGCTGAAGGATGGTCTGAAGACCAAGGGTATCGACAAGGAAATCTACATGGCCGTGATTTCACTTGCCCTCAGGGAATACCTGGAGGATGTGCATGATGTGGAATCCGGCATCATCACCATCAAGCCTAAACAGACAAGATGGAATGCTCCGAAATTCAATAATATCAATAATTCTAAATAACAGAAACTATGGCTAAGTATCAATATACAGTGAAAGGAGTCGATTACGAAGTCGAGATCCAGAATATAGAAGGCAACATCGCCAACGTAACCGTGAATGGCATCCCATTCGAAGTGGAAATGAAGCAGCCTGTGAAGGCTAGCAAGCAGAAAGTGAAGTTGGGAGGAGAACAAACTGTAAAAAGCGAGAATAACAACAGTTCTTCCACTTCTGCAGCAAATGCTATAGCTGCGCCAACCGGCAAATCGGCTGCAGCAGCTGCCGGCAAACCAGTGGTAGCCCCTCTGCCTGGCACCATCAACGAAATCAAGGTGAAGGTGGGCGACAAGATTAATGCAGGCGATACCGTCGTGATCCTCGAAGCCATGAAGATGCAGAACAACATCGAGGCAGAGACTTCCGGAACCATCACCGGCATCAACGTCAATAAAGGCGATGCCGTGATGGAAGGAGATACGTTAGTAACCATTAAATAGATAGCTTATGGATTTCATCATACAAAACTTCAATGAGTTCCTGACCTATACGGGCTTTGCAAACGCCACGGCAGGAAACCTCGCCATGATCGTGATAGGAGTTATCTGCATCTGGCTTGCCATCAAGAAGGATTTCGAACCACTTCTCCTGGTGCCCATCGGACTGGGCATCATCCTGGGCAACATCCCCTTCCGTGCTGATGCCGGACTCGAAATAGGCCTATACGAAGATAATTCCGTTCTGAATATCTTCTATCAAGGAGTAAGACAGGGATGGTATCCCCCACTCGTTTTCCTGGGCATCGGAGCGATGACCGATTTTTCGGCATTAATATCCAATCCGAAACTGATATTAATCGGTGCAGCTGCCCAGTTTGGCATCTTCGGTGCCTACATGATAGCACTGGTTCTGGGGTTCGAACCGAACCAGGCAGCCGGCATTGCCATCATAGGTGGTGCCGATGGACCTACCGCCATTTTCCTGAGCAGTAAGTTAAGTCCTAACCTGATGGGAGCCATCGCCGTTTGTGCCTACTCCTATATGGCATTGGTGCCAGTAATCCAGCCTCCATTGATGCGTCTGCTCACCACCAAGGAAGAGCGCATCATCAAGATGAAGCCTGCACGTCAGGTATCACAGACAGAGAAGATTCTCTTCCCTATCGTTGGTTTGCTGCTCACCACTTTCATCGTACCATCAGGTCTGCCATTGCTCGGCATGCTCTTCTTCGGAAATCTCCTGAAGGAAAGCGGAAAGACGACAAGACTTGCCAAGACGGCAGGCAGCAGTCTGAACGACATCGTGGTGATGCTGCTCGGCTTGACCGTAGGCTGTTCTACCCAGGCATCAGAGTTCCTCACCCTGAACACCATCAAGATCTTCGCCCTCGGTGCCCTGGCATTCATCATCGCATCAGCCAGCGGTATCCTCTTTGTGAAACTGATGAACCTCTTCCTGCCAAAGGGCAAGAAGTTGAACCCACTGATCGGAAATGCCGGTGTGAGTGCCGTTCCTATGAGTGCCCGCATCAGCAACAACCTCGGTTTGGAATACGACCGTCACAACTTCCTGCTCATGCACGCCATGGGTCCGAATGTTGCAGGAGTTATCGGTTCCGCCGTAGCCGCAGGCGCCCTGCTGGGATTCTTCAATTAATATAGAAATTAAAAGTGATATAAGAAAGTTCGCCCTGAAAGGGCAAAAGCTTCCAACATCCAAAGCTTTTGCCCTTTCAGGGCGAACTTTTATATTCATCCGAATACCCAGGGCGTTGCCCTAGGCTAGGGGCTTCTGCCCTTTCAGGGCGTGCATCCTAGCTCTTCTTGATCGTCATTTTTCCCTCGAGCGAGATGATGATTTCCACCTGATAACTCATACTGCTGTCCGGCATAGCCAAAACCACTCTATAATGAAGTCCATCGGTATCCACCTTTTTCAGTACGATATCACTCAAAATCGCCTGCTTGAGGAACTCATGAGGAACCTGTCCATCGAAATCCTCCTTACGGAAGTCACGGCCAAAAACCCTGCTGGCACCCCGGTAGATATTCACATTCACAATGTTGTCGTAATAGACATTATCCACCTCTACGCCATCATCATTGTATGAACTCTTGAAAACCTTATAGGTAGTAGGGTTCACCTGCACATAGAGATGCAACTTCTCATCGCCTGCATACACCACAGAATCTCTCTTGATAAGCGTATTCTGGTTGAGAACCACAGGCTGATTATGCAGAAACTGCTGCAGATAAGAAGCATCGTCTGTCTTGACGAGTTTCATGATATCGCCATTCAGCACCTTAAACTGGAAGATATGAGCAGCCTGCCTGATAATCGGATATTTAGTTGTATTGGCACCCTTCATCACCAGCGTATCGCCAGCTATATAGAAATATACCGGTTGGCTGGTAGAATCAGGATAGTAGATGGTGTCACCCTTCACGCGAAAGACAACATTATCTTCATCATCGCCATCCAACCAGATGCCCTGGAGCATTTTCTTGGCAGCAGTATCCTCCTTTACTTCGGCAGAATCCTTACCCGCAGACTTCTGTCCGCAGCTGGCCATCGCCGCCAGGAGGCTTGCACACAACAATATGTTAATAACTTGTTTCATCTTTTCACGATATCTTACTCAAAATACTCAGCCTCCTCAAAAGACAGCGCCTTATTGAGGTCTTTTTCTGAGAGCAATACATTTTCGCCCTCAATAGGCCACTTGATACCAATGGTTTCATCATTCCAGCGGATACTTGCCTCAGCTTGAGGAGCATAAGGGTTATCTACTTTATAGGTAAAGATTGCCTCGTCGCTGAGCACGAGGAAACCATGCGCAAAGCCACGAGGAATGAAGAACTGCTGCTTGTTCTCCCCGCTCAGTTCCACCATTACATACTTGCCGAAGGTCTTGCTGTCTTTACGCAAATCTACCGCAACATCCAGGACCTTACCCTTGATGACACGCACCAGTTTAGCCTGCGAACTTTCGCCCTTCTGATAATGAAGGCCTCGAAGCACGCCTCTACTCGACATAGACTCATTGTCTTGCACAAACTCAACATGATAACCAATGTGGGCATCGAACTCAGCCTGTTTCCAAGCCTCGAAAAAGTAGCCTCTAGCATCATCAAACACTTTTGGCTGTATGACCCACACTCCTTCTATTTCGGTCTCTGTATATTCCATTGCTATACTTGTTCTATTTTTTAGTGGCAAAGGTAATACTTTTTGGCGATATGACAAAACAAATTAAACTTTTTATCACTCCTTACGAAAATTTCCTTTAAAATAGTTGTCCAATTCCCCAAAAAACCGTACCTTTGCAAAAGATATTCAGAAAAAGAAGATAAACATTTAGACGTGATAGAAATTAACCGACATATAGAAATTCTACTCTTGAGCAACGATTGTGTAATCGTACCAGGTTTTGGTGGATTCATGGCTCATCATGTAGATGCACGTTACGATGGCAGAGACAACATGTTTTTGCCACCGCTGAGAACTGTGGGATTCAATCCACAGCTCACGATGAACGATTCCCTCCTCGCACTCTCGTACGTGGAGACCTACGATATCAGCTACCCAGAGGCATTGCGCCGTATTGAGGATGAGGTAGTTGAAATCAGACAATCATTGGAAAACGAAGGTAAATTCGAAATAGAAAATATCGGTGTGCTCTTCCTCAACGAAGATGGCAACATCAGTTTCGAGCCATGCGAGGCAGGCATTCTTACTCCAGACTTCTATGGTTTGGGCGGTTTCGATATGCTTCCTATCGCACAGATTGACAATGGTGAACAGCAGAACGAGAATCAAAACGTGGCAATGACTGTAAATCTTGCCAAGGATGAACAGCCAGTTAAAAACGAGACAGAAGCACCTGCAGCTCCAGCCAACAATTCGGTATTCATCGCAGAAGAAGAGGAAGAAGAGGAAAAGGCAGAATTCATCAGCATCAAGAAGAGTTGGCTGCGCAACATGACAGCAGCCTGCATCGCCCTCATCGCCTTCTTCACCATCTCTACTCCGCTCGGAAGTCCTACTATCGAGAAGAGTCAGATTGATACAGGGATGCTCACCCGCATCATGCCTAAAGAGATGACTCCGGTAAAAAGCAATGAACTGCTGCTCCCTACTGATGAACCGAAGCTGATGGAGACCACTTCTACCGACAAGGCAGAAAAAACTCCGGCTATGGCACAGGATAGAGAGATTGCTACTCCAACAGCCTCTTATTACAGCATCGTATTGGCAAGCCGCGTGACCAAACGCAATGCAGCCAGCTATGTGGAATACTTGCAGGGCAAGGGGTTCAAAGAGGCAAGAGTTCTGATTACCGACAACAACGTAAAGGTGATTTACGGCAACTACCGCTCTGAGAGCGAGGCATATAACACCCTCAACCGACTCCATACCAACGAGGCTTTCACAGATGGCTGGATTACAAAGGTAAAGGAATAGTTTACATTATTATATATAGAAAGAAATTAAGGAAAGAAGAAAAAAGATATGAAAAGAGTACGTTGCCCTAAATGCGATAATTTCATCACGTTCGACGAAACCAAATATGAGGCAGGTCAGAGTCTGGTCTTCGTTTGTCCTAATTGCAACAAGCAGTTTGGCATCCGTATGGGCGTTTCCAAACTCCGCGAAACCCGCAAGGAAGAGCAGATTGATGAAAACGCCAATGAGAATGGCGTAGGCTCCATCGTAGTCATCGAAAACGTATTCGCCTACAAGCAGGTCATCCCTTTGCAGATGGGCGACAACGTCATCGGAAGATATATGAAGAACAGTGGCATCAACTGCCCTATCGAGACCGTAGATCCGAGTGTAGATATGAACCACTGCGTAATCAATGTAAGCCGCGACAAGAAAGGAAAATTGAAATATGTGCTGCGCGATGGTCCTAGCTACACCGGCACCTTCGTAGATAACGAAATCCTGGGCGACCGTGAGCGCCGTGTCATCGAAGACGGCACCCTCTTCACCATCGGAGCCACCAGCATCATCCTCCGCACGGCAGACAGCGAGGAGGAATAATGGGGAAAATAACAAGTTGAAATAAAACCAAGGGTTAGAGTAGGAAAAATCTTACTCTAACCTTTTTTTACTGATAAACACGTATAAATATACCAATAATTCTTACTTTCTGCAAGAAATCATAGCGATATAGTAATCTTTTTGCTAATATTTTCGTTAGATTGAAAGAAAATGTGTACCTTTGCAACAGAAATTAGCTATACGTGGGACCAATACTCCCGATACGTACAAAAAACAGAAGAATTACGTTAGGTTATGGATGTAGCAATCGTAAAATACAATGCCGGAAATATCTATTCCGTAGTCAACGCCATGAAGCGTTTGGGCATAGAACCAGTACTCACTGATGATGCCGAAATGCTCCAGAAGGCAGACCGCGTACTGTTTCCAGGTCAGGGGCAGGCAAGGGAAGCCATGGAATATCTCAAGGCTCACCAGCTGGACCAGGTGATCAAGAATCTCAAGCAACCCGTATTGGGCATTTGCGTGGGACAGCAGCTCCTGTGCCGACATTCGGAAGAAGGCGATGTAGATTGCATCGGCATCTTCGATGTGGATGTGAAGCGATTCCAGCCGCAGAAGCACGAAGACAAGGTACCAGCTATGGGATGGAACGAGATATACGATCTGAAGACGGAGCTTTACAAGGGATTATCCCATCCCTACTCTTATTTCGTACACAGCTACTATGTGCCACTCTGCGAGGAGACCATCGCCAAGGCTGATTACATTCTGCCTTACAGCGCATCGCTCCACAAAGACAACTTCTATACCTGCCAGTTCCATCCTGAAAAGAGCGGAAAGGTAGGAGAACAGATTTTAAAGAACTTCCTGGAAATAAAATAGCAATAAAAGAAATATGATAGAATTAATTCCTGCCATCGACTTGATAAATGGCCAGTGCGTACGCCTGACCAAAGGCGATTACGACCAGAAGAAGGTCTATAACGATAATCCAGCCGAAGTGGCAAAACACTTTGAGCAGTTGGGATTTAAGCGACTCCACGTAGTGGATTTGGATGGAGCCAAGTCGAAGCACATCGTAAACGATGCGGTATTGAAATCCATCACCACCGAAACGAATCTCGTGGTAGATTTCGGAGGCGGAATCAAGACCGGGGAAGACATCGAGAAGGCATTCGCTGCAGGAGCCAGTATGGTAACCGTAGGCAGCATCGCCGTTACCAATCCCGACCTCTTTATGGAGTGGATAGATAAATATGGTGCCGACAAGCTTATCCTCGGAGCCGATGTAAGAAACGGCAAGATTTCTATCAATGGATGGAAAGAGGATTCTTCAGAAGACCTCCTCCCCTTCCTCAAGAAATACATCGACAAGGGTGTGCGCTATGTGCTCTGCACAGAAATCAGCAAAGATGGCACCCTGCAGGGACCTGCCATCGAACTATATAAAGAGGTAATGGCAGCCTACCCTCAGCTTCACCTCATCGCCTCGGGCGGAGTGAGCTGCAATGAAGACATCGAGGCTCTGCAAGCTGCCGGCATCCCAGCAGTAGTCTTCGGCAAGGCATTCTACGAGGGTAAGATTGATGTAGAAAAGTTAGGAGTTAAGTAATCATAAAGTTCAAAGTTCAATGGTCAAAGTTCAAAGTAACAAAGGTTTGGCAAAGCGAATCGTCCCTTGTCTTGACGTGAAAAACGGAGAGACCGTGAAGGGAACGAACTTCGTGAACCTGAGAAGCGCAGGCGACCCGGTAGAACTGGGCAAGACCTATAGCGATGCAGGTGCCGATGAACTCGTATTCCTTGACATCACAGCTAGCTTAGAAGAGCGCAAGACCTTTACAGATATGGTAACTCGCGTAGCTGCCGAAATCAATATCCCGTTTACCGTGGGTGGCGGCATCAACGAGCTGAAGGATGTAGATCGACTCCTCAATGCAGGCGCCGACAAGGTCAGTATCAACAGTGCAGCCATCCGACATCCGGAGCTCATCAACGAGATAGCCAACCATTACGGATCACAGGTCTGCGTCTGCGCCATCGATGCCCGTCTCGATCCCGACGGCTGGCATTGCTACGTGAAGGGCGGAAGAGAGCGAGTAGAACTCGGTCTGTTTGATTGGGCTAGAGAAGTTGCCGACCGTGGTGCCGGCGAGATTCTCTTCACCAGTATGGACCACGATGGCGTGAAGCAGGGCTTTGCCAATGAAGCCCTCGCCCGCCTTGCAGAGGAAGTAAGCATTCCTATCATTGCATCGGGTGGAGCTGGCAAAATGGAACATTTCCGTGATGCCTTCACCCTGGGAAAGGCAGATGCAGCACTGGCAGCCAGTGTCTTCCACTTCGGTGAAATCGCCATACCTGACCTGAAAAATTACCTCCGAAAAGAAGGCATCAACGTCAGGCTGTAAACCGGAGCCTTAAGGCTAGATATTTTTTCCCTTAAGGGAAAATAATAATACCCTTAAGGGAAGATATATTTTTCCTTAAGGATAGATAAATCCCCTATGATAGGGCGGAATTGACAATGGAGTAAGCAAACAATTAAATTGTAAAGATAAAATGAAAATAGATTTTGAAAAAATGGGCGGACTTGTTCCTGCCATCATCCAGGACGCCGTAACCAAGAATGTCCTGATGCTGGGATTCATGAACAAGGAAGCATACGATAAAACCATCCAAACCAAGAAGGTTACTTTCTGGAGCCGTTCTCGCAACTGTCTTTGGACCAAGGGCGAGACCTCAGGAAACTTCCTCAATCTGGTAAGCATTCAGATAGACTGCGACAACGATACCTTCCTGGTAAAGGTTCATCCAGATGGTCCTACCTGCCACAAAGGCACCGATACCTGCTGGGCTGAAGAGAATACGCTGAACCCTATCCTCTTCCTCTCAGAGTTGCAGGACTTCATCGACAAGCGCCACGAGGAAATGCCTGAGAACAGCTACACTACCAGCCTCTTCAAGAAGGGCGTGAACAAGATGGCACAAAAGGTTGGAGAAGAAGCCATTGAGACGGTTATAGAAGCTACAAACGGAACCGACGACAAGTTCATCTACGAGAGTTCCGACCTGCTCTACCACCTCATCGTACTGCTCACCAATAAGGGCTTGCGAATAGAGGATGTAGTAAAGGAGCTCCAGATGCGACACGACCCGGAATGGGACAAGAAGCGCCGCATAGCAAAGAGCAAGGGCGAAATGAAATAACCCCAAAAGCATTCAAGAACATTAAATAAAGGAGAAAAAATTAGAATGTTAATAGATTATCAAAACGTCAGCATATACCAAGCCGACAAGTGCGTGCTCAAGGGCATCAACTTCCATGTGGATGAAGGAGAGTTCGCTTATCTTATCGGAAAAGTGGGCTCAGGAAAGAGTTCACTCCTGAAGACCCTCTACTGCGAGCTTGACCTCGTGGAGGGTGAGACCGACAAGGCAGAAATCCTCGGCAGAGACCTCAAGACCATCCGCCGCAAGGACATTCCAGCCCTGCGTAAGGAACTGGGCATCATCTTCCAGGACTTCCAGTTGCTCCACGACCGCAGCGTGCGCAAGAACTTCGAGTTCGTGCTCAAGGCTACCAAATGGAAAAACAAGAAGGACAGAGACAAGCGCATCGAGGAAGTGCTCAACGAAGTAGGCATGATAGAGAAAATCGACAAGATGCCTCACGAGCTCTCCGGTGGAGAACAGCAGCGTGTGGCCATCGCCCGTGCCCTGCTCAACAATCCGAAGATCATCATCGCCGATGAACCAACGGGAAATCTCGACCCGGAGACCGCCAGCAACATCGTGGGACTGCTCAAGGATATCACCAAACAGGGTACAGCTGTAGTGATGACAACCCATAACATCCCAATGCTCGACAAGTTCCCTGGCATCGTATATCGCTGCAAGGATGGTTTACTCAATGACGTGACCAACGAGTACAACCACATCGACCTGACAGAAGATGGCGAGGAGAATTAAACGGGAAAATGCAACAAAAGAACAATAAAAATTAAACATTAATATAATATTACGACTATGAAGGTAATGAAATTCGGAGGTACTTCTGTAGGCTCACCAGAGCGTATGAAGGGAGTAGCCTCTTTGGTTACAGAATCAGGTGAACCAACTTTCATCGTATTGTCTGCGATGAGCGGTACAACAAACTCTCTCGTTGAGATCTCTGACTATCTCTACAAGAAGAACCCAGAGGGCGCCAACGAGGTAATCAACAACTTGGAGAAGAAATACATGCAGCATGTGGAGGATCTCTACTCTACTGAAGAGATGAAGAAGACTACACGCGAGTTCCTGCAGGGCGAGTTCAACTATCTCCGTTCATTTACCAAGGATCTCTTTACTTCTTTCGAGGAAAAGAGCATCGTGGCTCAGGGCGAGAT
>JAIINY010000445.1:0-1432 GCA_022741625.1 Prevotella sp.
AGGCTAAAAGCACTACCTTTGAATGCTGTTAAATATGGTAATGTTCAAAGTCACAATTTGTGATTTTGGAAAAATGAATATAAATATGACAGATAAAATCGAAAAAAAAAGAGAGCAGCGAACTGTGTATATCACATAGGTGCATCCATTAAGGACTTAGGCAAAAAGTGGTTTGGTTTCTCCAAGATGGCAACAAAATAGTTCAAAGAGCGAATCGCCCCACTTTGGGGCTATATTTGGGCTACAGGAGGCATTTTCACGTTGCATAAACAACTCGTTCGCCAACTGGTTGTCAGAGTTAGTTAACGCCGAGGATTGCATAAAGGCTTTCCAAGGCATATGTTTAATTCAAATTTAATCCACTTTTAAAGTGGAGTCATAGATAAAATCATATAGAATAAAGATGAAGGAATTAGTAGGTATTATATTATTGACAGTTTTGGTAGTATTTGGTTCATGCAACTCCAATACTAATGTGTCTCTTGTGGGAACATCTCCGCAACTATTTGGTGTACGCCAAGTAAGCTCAGGTAATCCTGGCTATAGAAATAGAGAGTTGTTCATAAACGAATTGGAAAAAAAGTGTAAATATCCTATTGAGTTTCAAAAAAATAATTTGGAGGCATACGTTGCTGTTGAATACACGACAGACCAACGAGGATATATTGTTAAAAAAAAAGTGGTTGCTTGCGACAATAAAAAATTCAAAAAGATAACATTGGATATATTCGACGAAGTTAAAACTCTTAAAATAGCCACAACAGAGAAAATAGATACAATCTACTTCCAATACAAGATACAAGGTTCACCAACTTTAATCCATTCAAAAGTAGATGTCAAGATTATCGGCTATGGCAGCAATAATAAATCAATTTTAATGAAGTAACTCGATTTATCATAATTCACTACTGTCCAATAAAAAAGGCAATTCAAATTATAGAATATTATAAAAACAATAATAGTCGAAATGAACAGAAGAAGAAATAGATCCCAAAATAGGAAAAAAGGTATTTGCAGTAAAATTACTGTTGCAAATGTCTATTTTACAATTTGTGTATGTGTTTTTATTTATGCGCTTGCATCTCCTATTTTGTCTGTTGTTTTAGAACATTGCGGTGAACAAACTGAAGCGATAATAACATCAAACACATCATCATGGGTTCATAGATGGACTGAAAGTTGTTATATGTATGAATTTAGTTTAAATGGAAAATTTTATACAGGAAATTCTTTAATCAAAGAGGGGGAGAGTGATAAAATAGGAACAAAAATTAAAATTTACTATTTTAAAAATTTCCCATCTTTTAACAGACCATTAAGTTATTATGATGATTAAGTTGTAAAAGCTAAAATAAAAAAGGGTGCGTCACAGACTTATGACACACCCTCATAATAATATTTTAATTATGTCAATACAATTCCCTATACTTAA
>JAIINY010000446.1:0-1431 GCA_022741625.1 Prevotella sp.
GTGGCAGGCTTCTAAGGCTTCTACTGGGAAGTCCTGGTTAATACGTGTGGCACTGCAATGTACCACGATCAAATCGATTTTTCTTTGATTCTTCATTGGATTCTTTGGATTTTAAAGGGTTTAACTGAACACGAATATCTCGAATGACACGAATTTTCTGTGCTTGAACAGATATTTAACTGAACACGAATATCTCGAATAGCACGAATATGGCCTTTGAATAGATTGATTCGTTCGATTCGTGTAATTCGTGTTCAGACGCTATCACTTGCAGCTCTGCACACAGAAGGAGCTGAGGACGGCAGTGAGGACGGTGATGACGAAGTTGATGACTTTCTGGATTGTTTCCTTTTTCATTTTAATTAGTGATTAGTGTAATTAGTGATTAATGTTTAGTGATTAGTGTGGGAAGACAAGAAGGAAGCGGGCAGGATGAGCAAGTATCCGTTCAGGGCGATGATTTGACAATGTTGAATGGTGAGTGATGAACTCATTTCTGATGTGCCCTCGGATTACTCCGGACTGCATCCTGCCGATGCGCTTTCTCTTGTTTCAGATGCGAGGTGGGTAGGGCTACTCTAAGCCGTCGCCTCCTCCTTCTCCAGTGGTTCCGCTACCGCCCTGGTCGGTGTTGTCACCACCAGGGGTTTCCTTTCCGGTATCCTTCCCCGTATCCGGGGTGGTATCCGGGGTGGTGCCATCACCTAACAGAGCAGAGGCCTTCTTCAGCGTAGCTTCGAGGTTGATGGTCTTGGCGCTAAACTCACCGGTGCCACGAGCACGGAGACGGAAACCGTCGATGTTCTTGGCGATGGTGAACTCCTTCTCTGAGGCGGCTCCCTCCTTGTTGCGGATGCCGATGGAGAAGATGGCGAGGTCGTCAATCTTCACAGCGAAACCCTGCAAGGTGAGTTCCTTGACGCATGATACCATATCGGTAATCATGCCCTTGATGGCTCCCTTAGAGAAAGGAGTGTTGTGGCTAGCCATGTGTTCGGCCAGGCCGTCGATGTCTACCGTCTGAGTGATGACTGGATAGGCGTAATACTTGCCGTATGCCTCTGGCATCTTGGCGTTCTGATTTAGTTTTAGTACGTAAAGCAACATAAGTTTTTAAGTGTTTAAATGGTTAATGTTCTTCTTTCTGAATCACAATGCAAAGATACAACATTTCATTTTCCCAACTCACCGATGCTCATTGTTGCTCACCGATACTCACCGATTATCACTGATAAATATCAGGGTTCACCCAAATGGAAGAAAATATAGGATACTTGCAGAGGATTGAACTCCTTGCAGCTCTTGTTGTATCCACTCTTCTGCAACTGCTCGTAGAGCTGGGTGCATCTTACTATCCATCTCATCAGATGGGCTCTTGCCACGTCCGGGTCGGAATCCGGAAAATAGAGCAGGGCTAACTCCTGCTTGGTG
>JAIINY010000447.1:0-1424 GCA_022741625.1 Prevotella sp.
TTATCAAAAAGTGGTAGTTTTACCACTTTTCGTCACTTTCCCATTTTCTAGTTCCCAAAAAATGACATAAATGGTTCAGAAGAGATTGTCTATCCACGGACAATCTCCCCTGAACCGATTTTTCCTTTCACACTTAACTCTCTTATTTTCAATGCAATCCACATTCTGTGAAAGGAGATTTATGATTCACCTTAAATATTTTCTGCAAATTTATCCCCCTAAAAATTGGTGGATTCAAATAAAGAAGTACCTTTGCACCCGCTGCTCAGCCCCATAGTGGTTTCCACGGAACATATAGTTCTTTCTGCCGATGGCTTACGTTGAAATACAGGAGGGTGAAACGGAAAAAGGCGGCTCTCCATTCCGAGAGCCGCCTTTTAATTATGAAAACACAAACATATATGTGTGTACTATTTGTACAAAATGTTATTTCACTCCAACAAAGGCATAAGCACCTGTGATATCATTAAAGTAGATATTATATGTACCTGCAGGAACAGAAATGTTGCTGCTGCCACCAGAAGTGATAAGAGTACCCTTACTCTCATAGTTCTGACCTTCAGCAAAACCCCAGTTTCCATCATCGCGCCACTTGTGATCAGCACGAATCTTCAAGCCACCAGCAGGAATCTCTTGCTTGGCAAGATACCAATTGTGAGGAGCCACTTGCTTCAAGTCGATGTCATCACCTTCATTCCACTTGCCACCTACACCTATCAGACTAACATACTTAAACTCTGTAGGATTCTGGTTGGCAAGTTTTGTCCACTTATAAGTCATGGTAGAGAAGTCGGCTGTGAATGTATAGTAAGCATCCTTCTCTTGGCAAACGTCACGTCCTTGATTACCAACTCGTCTTCAAACAGTCCATTCTTATGCAAAGATACGACTTTTCCTCGTAACTTCCAAGGTTTTAGGGAAAAATACTTGAAAGGGATGAGGAGAAAGAAAAAATAGACGACTCCCGGATTGGAGGAGAGTTGCCTATTCTATGAGTTTTTAACCAAATCAGTAAAGTTCGACCAACTTTCAACTTTGAATCCTCTTAGATCTCTGACGGATTTCTTAAACCACTCTATTTTAGAAAGCTCCATAACTGTTTTTACAAGTGCAGTCAAATCATCATTCATCGTCATGTATGTACTGCCTTGCACCCACTCGAAACCATTCTTCTTTAGAAGCTCTTTTATTTCGTAGTAAGCCTTGTTGTAAGGTTCGCCATAGTATTTTTGTAAATCAGAAATAACCATATCAAATGCTAGTGCGTACATACTGCCTCCTTTGCTGGCTCAAATAAGTCTTTATATCCAAAGAATATGTTTCCATCTGCGGTTTTTGCGGAGATGACAATTCCTACGAAAGGATTGTTCTCAACTTCAATCACTTCGCCCTGTGTCCAGTCTTTGGCATGTGTCAAGTCTGGA
>JAIINY010000089.1:0-10144 GCA_022741625.1 Prevotella sp.
ATTTGAGGTAAAGGAAGAGTTTGGAACTCTATCCTTTAACAATGTGTTACTTTATAGAGAGGACACAAAAATGTACCAAGTTATTTTTTAATCATTACTTAACAATTGTTTTGCTACATAAAGACCTTTTTCAGGTTTATTCACTTTTACACCTGCTATATTATAATAATAGGTGGCGATAACTTCTTCATCGTTCACATTCTGCTCAATTCCCGTATCCGTCTGTTTCATGTACCATTCCTTGTACCAGTTCATGCAGGCATAGCCGCAGCACTCTTCAAAGAGATTGTGCTTCTTGGCATTCTGGAAGCCCGGAATCACCTTGCCTGTTTTCAGATACTCGTCTATGTCGTAATACTCCTGAGGATGGGTAAGGGTCATACCGATGTTGCCGTAATGGTCGTGCACTGCCTTCCATCCATTCCCCATTTCGAGGTAGATGCCGTTGCCCAGCTGCCCAGGTTAGGCTGAGTCCACTGTCCCCACTCGTTGTAGTGTCCTTCGTTCGCCTTGTCAGGATCTTCCGGACTCCAGTCTATCTCCGTTACCATGATAGGTTTTGTCTCTACCATCGGCACCTGACTCTTGAAGTTGCGGATAAAGGTTTCGTGATTGCAGTTCTTGTCGGTCATGTTGCCATACCAGCCGGAATATACATGTACGGCATACGAGAAATTATCCTCACTGTCGGTGATAGGATACTTGGCGTAATTCTGATACTGGCTCTGATAGCCCGCACCCGGCACCCAGATGATGCCCTTGAAGCCCTGTGCGCGAATCTCGTCAACCACCGGCTGGAAGTAATCATGCAGTGCTTTATCCGAATTAGAGCCATCACTCAGATGAACCCTCACCGGCTCGTTGGCTAGTTCGATAGAGATAATACCTAAGTTCTGCCGGATATACTCATCGGCAGCAAAGGCCTTCCATATCGACTTCAGGTAGCGGTTGTACTTATCGCCTACGCTGATGTAGCCAGGACATACACCCGGTGGACGCACGATGACGTAGAGTCCGTGGGCGATGGCATCCTTAATTAATGGGATATAGAGTTTCTGGAGATAGAGGCGATAGCGCGCCATGTTGAATGCCGAGATATCGGCCTCGTTCTCTGCCTTCTTCGATGGATCGTTAGTCCAGCAGGGATCCATGTGCAGACGGAACACGGTGCAGTAAGCACCCTGCTCCTTGTCGGTGATGGCAGCAAACTGCTTGGAGAAATATTCCAGGCAAGACTGGATGTCGGCTTCCGAATAGTCAGCCTTCCACTGTTGCCATCGCCAGCCGTTGAAGTAGCGGTTGGGCGTATCCATCACACCATGCAGCACCACGGTCTTGCCGTTGGCATCAACCAGATTCTTGCCTTCTACACGCAGAGCCGGCAAATTTCCGTCAGCTTGCGAGGCAGCCTGGCTGGCAGCCGCATTCCCCACCATTGCAAACATCGCAAGAGCCAGAGATATGAAAAAATTCGTTCTGTTCATGTTATTTTATTTTTAGATTTTATCACTTTTCCAAATTGTCAATTAATTATTAAGCCCGAAAAACAATCTTAGTTACCTTTAAAGAGAATGGCGCGTATCCCTACGCACCATTCCTAGAAAACCAATTAATCATGATCTTTTCAATCATAAATATGTTCATTTTTAAATTGAACTCAAATACAACCAACCTAATTTTCTAAAAAAATATTAAACAAACTAAAACCATTCTAACTAAAATCATTCAAAAAACTGCGGTTTCGCATATTTCACAATAAACATAACCTAATGCCAATGCAAAATTGACTCTTTTTGATGGTGCAAAGGTATCAGAAAATCGGGAAACAGGCTTTATCCTGCGTAACCGATAGTTTATGAAGAGTTTAGTCGTGCAACATATACTTTCCGTCATGTAACATCACCTGATAATGAACACCAAAAGGCATATTATTTGTTTTCTGTAATCAAAAAAAGAAAGAATTATTGGGATATTCCAACTAAAAATCGTACTTTTGCAAGCAGAAAATAACACTATAAATATAAACAAGAAACATGAAAACTATAAGCCAATTAATCAACACGATGATGATTTGCCTCTTCTCCATCCAGGCATGGGCACAGAGCGGCAAACTCTTCAACACGGACAATCAGCTCTCGAGCAACCTCGCCACGCAGGTGTTCCAGGACAAGAGCGGATTCATCTGGATAGCCACCCGCAACGGTTTGAACAACTACGATGGTTACCACATCAACGTAATAAAGAAGGATATGTCAAATTTTTTAGGCCTTAACAGCAACTACATCAATAGCATTGCTCAAGACGAGAAGGAACATATCCTGCTAGGTACCAACAACTCTCTATTGGAATTTACGGGAAGCGAATTTCTAAAAATCCCTATGCTCGATTCCAAAGGCGAAGAACTCGCCACCTACGTAAAGCAGGTATATCCCCTAAAGAATAAAGACGTAGCCGTGGCTACATCCGGTTATGGCATCATGCTCAAAAAGAAGGATGAACAAAAATGCCATGCCATGAAGGGAGAGGTGGAAAAACTGAAATATATCCACAAACTCCTGGAAGATAAACGGGGCAGACTCTGGATCATCACCGAAGACGGAAAACTCTACCGCAAGGAAACAAACGGTAGAGTCACCTCCCACTTTGCCGGTACCGAAGGCGTGGACGCACAGGATATCCAGCAGGACGCCCTGGGCAACATCTATCTCGCCAGCAAGAACCAGGGCGTACATCTGCTCAGGGCAGGAAGCAACGTCTTTACCCGAATCAGCAGCATCGGAAACCTGCCCATCGACAACATCTATATCAGCCGCAACAACAAGCTCTATATCGGCTGCGACGGACTGGGCATCTATGTATATGACCCTCAGACCGGATTCCTGCAGGATAACCCTCTCTTCAGCCGACTGGTGAACCTGGCCAAGAGCAAGGTAACCAGCATCATAGAAGACTATCAGGGCAACATCTGGGTGAGCATGCTGCAGAAAGGTGTGTTCATGCAGAGCAACATACAGAACGACTTCAACTATATGGGCTTCCGCCTGGGCAGCCGCAACGTGATTGGCGAAAACTGCGTTACCAGCCTCAGCATCAACCAGGGCAACCAGGTGTGGGTGGGTACCGACAAGGATGGCCTATACCTATTTAATATAGCAACCCGCAGCGTAGAGGGGCATTTCCTGAACCAAAGCACCGTGCTCACCCTCTGTAAGGACCAGCAGGGCAGAACCTGGGTGGGAACCTATACCGACGGTCTGGGCTATATGGATGCAGCCGGAAGCTTCCACCCCGTTGATTTGGGCATCAGCAAGTCGGTGGGCATCTTAGATATCAAGCAAGACCCACAGGGTAACATCTGGATAGCCACCATGGGCAAAGGTCTCTTCTGCCTGCAGAAAGACGGAAGCCGAAGAAACTACAAGGCTAAATATGGTGCAGATAACAACCTCAAGGTCAACAGCCTGCCCAACGATTACCTCATCAAGATGGCCTTATCAAAGGATGGCAACCACGTGTATATAGCTACCTCTGTGGGACTGGCGTGCCTCGACCGCAAGCGAAACAGCTGGGTTTCCACCTTCAAGGGCATCAACTGCCTGAACAAGAACAGTTTTTCGCACTGCGTGTTTGTAGATAGCAAAGACCACGTATGGTATGGCACCGAGGATGGAGCCTTCTGCTTCGACTTCAGAAAGGGAATAGAGCCTAAACATTATTCCACAGCCCAAGGACTCACCGACAACGGTGTGGCGAGTATCACAGAAGACAACAAGGGCAAAATATGGCTGGGTACAAACAGCGGACTCAACATGCTGAACCCCAAGGATGGCAGCATCATCAGGTTTTATACCGAAAGCGGACTGCAGAGCAACGAGTTCAGCGATGCTTCCGTATGCACTACCCAGGATAAGAAGGTGATTCTGATAGGTGGCTCTGGCGGAATCAACTGGTTCCAGGCCGACCGGGTAAAGCAGCACCCATGGCAGGCAAAGGTGGTTATCTCGGGCTTCGTGGTCAACAACAAGGCAGTGAGCCCAGGCATGGAGTCGGGCAGCTATACCATCACGGACAGCTGGGTAACTGTGGCACAGGAGTTCAATCTCTCGCACGATGACAACACCTTCTCCCTGCAGCTCTCTACCCTCACCTATAATAATGTGGAGCAGATAAGATACGCTTACAGCATCAACGGCGATGCCTGGCGCACCGTGCCAGCCGGGCAGAACGAACTTGCCTTCTCGCACATGGCTCCCGGCAGCTACAAATACCGCATCAAGGCCATCTGCAACGGCTACGAAACACCGGTGAAGGAGTTCACCATCATCGTTCACCCAGCCTGGTATGCCAGCATCTGGGCAAAGCTCTTCTATCTGCTGCTCCTCATAGCAGCCATCATGCTCTACCTGCGCCACCGCAAGCGCCAGATGGAAGACCAGCTCATCCTCCAGCAGCACATCCACGCCGAAGAGATGGGCGAGGCGAAGATCAAGTTCTTCATGAACATCAGTCACGAAATCCGTACGCCATTGACACTGATTATCACCCCATTGCTCTCCCTGATCAAGGAAGACAAAGAGCCTCACCGTCAAGGCATCTACGAGATTATCCGAAAGAACTCGGAACGTATCCTTCACCTCATCAACCAGATGATGGACCTCAGAAAGATTGACAAGGGACAGATGGTAATGCGTATGTGCAAGACCGATATGGTTTCGTTCATCAATGAAGAATACGACCTTTTCAAGCAGCAAGCCATTGCCAAGAGCATCGACTTCGAATACCAGCATGACTGCGAAGAGCTTCCTGTATGGATAGACCGCAACAACTTCGACAAGGTGATAATTAATACCCTCTCGAATGCCTTCAAGTTTACCCCTACGGCAGGCCACATTCTCCTCTCGCTCACCCACACCGGCCACCATGCCTACATCAGCATCAAGGACAGCGGCATCGGTATCCCGAAGGATAAGTTGGAAACCATCTTCCAGCGCTTCTACCAGACCCCTGCTGACCCTAGCGACCGCAACGTCGGTACGGGCATCGGTCTCGACCTGACCCGTTCGCTCGTAGAACTGCACTACGGCACCATCTCTGCCCGCAACAACGAGGGCGAGAAGGGAAGCAAGTTTGAGCACGGAAGCGAGTTCATCATCCGCATTCCATTGGGCAAGGATCATCTCAAACCAGAAGAGATCATCGAGGAAGAAGAGATGAAGAAAGAGCAGAATAATGAACTTGCTGAAGCAGAACAGGAAGAACAGCTGGCAGAAAACAATGACCAACCAGCCGAAACCTTGAACAATTCCGATACTACCCCAGCCTCTGCCAAGGGAGCCAAGGCAGAAATCGTGATTGTGGAAGACGAAGAGGATATTCAGGAATACCTGAAAGCACAGCTCTCCAGCGACTTCAAGATTCGCACATACCCTAACGGAAAGGTGGCGCTGAACGAGATTCTGAAGAATAAGCCAGACCTTGTCATCAGCGACATCATGATGCCGGAAATGGATGGAACCACCCTCTGCGCCAAGCTGAAATCAAACATCAACACCAACGATGTGCCTATCATCCTGCTCACTGCCAAGAGTAGAGAGGAAGACCAGCTGGAAGGATTGCAGACCGGTGCCGATGCCTACATTCTGAAACCGTTCAACATGGACATTCTGCACCGCAACATCATCAACCTGCTCACCGTGCGCCGCACTTTGCGCAATAAGTTTACGGGCAATGAAAGCCAGAATCACCAGGTAGAACAAATAGAAATGCAGACACCTGACAATTCCCTGATGCAACGGGTGATGGAGGTTATCAACGAAAACATCAACGATTCCGACCTGAGTGTGGACATGATAGCACAGAAGGTGGGCATCAGTCGTGTACACCTGCACCGCAAGATGAAGGAGCTGACCAACCAGACGCCACACAGCTTCATCCGCAACATCCGACTGCAGCAGGCAGCCAAATTGCTCAAGGATGGCAAGCAAAGCATCACTGAGGTGATGTACGCTTGCGGTTTCTCCAATTCCGCAAGTTTCAGCACCATGTTCAAGAACCTCTATGGCTGTTCTCCTAGAGAATACATGCAGAATGCCATGAAGAAATAAAGATGATACACAATAGAAAAAAGAATATGTAACAAAAACAAAGCTTTATGAAACTTTGAAAAAAGTCTTGGTTACATTTCACAATGAAAGATTGCAAATAAAGCCGTAACTTTGCAGCGGAAAAACCAGTATGGATTCTCATCCCTGGCTTTCCGCTGCATTTTTTTATCTTATTGTATAATCTTTAAAAATCAACTATCATAATGAAGAAATTAGCAATCTTATCGCTTTCGATGATGCTTGCTGCAGGAGCGCAGGCACAGACAGCAGACTTCGACTACTTCAAGTATGCCGGCAATGATGTCCGATTCAATGTCCAGATAGACAAGACGCATCAGTACTACAACCCAATATTGGCAGGATTCTATCCCGACCCATCTCTCTGCCGCGTAGGTGACACCTATTATCTGGTGAATTCTTCCTTCACCTTCTTCCCAGGTGTGCCTCTCTCTACCAGTAAGGATTTGGTAAACTGGACTCCAGCCGGCCATGTGCTCACCCGCCAATCGCAGGTGCCTCTGAAGGGTCAGCATGTATCAGGCGGTATCTTCGCACCAGCCATCAGCTATAACAAGAAGAACAAGACCTTCTATATGATTACCACCAACGTGGGAGCCGGAAACTTCTTCGTCAAGTCCAAGGACCCATCCAAGGGCTGGAGCGAACCTATCTATCTGAAGAAGATTGACGGCATTGACCCTAGCTTCTTCTTCGATGACAACGGAAAGGGATATATCGTGCATAACGGTCCGGTAGCTGGTGGTGCCGACTATGAGGGTCAGCGTGCTATCCGCTGCTTCGAATTCGACGTAAAGGGCGACAGCATTAAGGGCGATTTCAAGGAGATTCTCCGTGGCGGAACCCATGTAGAGGCTCGTCCCATCTGGATTGAGGGTCCTCACCTCTTCAAAAAGGGCAAGTTCTATTATCTGATGTGTGCCGAGGGTGGTACAGGCGGCTGGCACAGCGAGGTAATTCTCCGCGCCAAGAACCCAATGGGTCCTTGGGAGGAATGCCCAAACAACCCTATCCTCACCCAGCGCACCGGTCTCGACCCTAACCGCAAGGACCCTGTATCCAGTGCCGGCCATGCCGACATCGTAGAGGATGGAAAAGGTAACTGGTGGGCTGTATTCCTGGCTTGCCGTCCATACGAAGAAGATATGTATAATACAGGTCGCGACACCTATCTCCTGCCGGTAACCTGGAAGAAGGGCTGGCCAGAGATTCTTGCCAAGAATACTCCTATCTCTACCGTTGGAGAGAAGGCTGGCTTGAAACCAACTGAAAAGAATGAGTTCTCAGGAAACTTCTCTTACGTGGATAATTTTGATACAGCAGACAATGGAGCAGGTTTGAAGGATCTGAATCCTCGGTGGATGTTCCTCCGCGACTTCGTGGATTGCTATAAGGTAGAAAACGGCAACCTGAAGATGAATCTCTTGCCGGGCAATATCTACAAGCGTGAACCAATGTCTGCCATCTGGGCTCGCCAGCAGCACGGAACCTTCACTGCCGAGACAGAGATTAACTTCACTCCCCGCAACGACAAGGAGATTGCAGGATTGGCACTTCTCCAGAAGGAAGATTACAACTTCGTACTGGGCAAGACCATGAAGAAGGACAAACTGATGATTACCCTGACCCGTGCCGAGAAGAACAACGCCACTATCGCCTCAGCTCCTATCAAGGCAGGCAAACTGAAGCTGAAGATTGAAGGTCATGATAGATATTACGATTTCTATTATGCAGAGGAAGGTGGCGACTGGCAGCTGCTCGCCAAAGGTGTGGATGCCAGCAACCTGAGCACCCAGAAGAGCGGTGGCTTCATCGGTGCCTGCATCGGACTCTATGCTTCTTCCAACAAGGAATAACAGATATCATGATATGATATAAAAAATACAAAAAGACTCCCCGAGCTTTTCGGGGAGTCTTTTTGTATTTTGTCTTTGTATAAGTTTTATTTATTTTTCACAATATCCAATGTCATTTTGCCAACCCAGATGGCGCCCTTGCCGTTCTGATCTACAGGCACCTGCTTGCCATCGAGATCCGTCCTGTACTTCAGCGTCTGGAAGAGGCTGTGGCTGTGACCTCCCAATACCAGGTCGATGTGACGGGATGCAGCAATCACCTCGGTATCATCCGTGCCGTCTATATTCCAGCCCAGATGAGAGATGCAGATGATGACATCACACTTCTCCTTCTTCTTCAGGATCTCTGTCATCTCGTTCGCCTTCTGGATAGGATCCAGGTACTGGATGCAACCGTAATTCTTCTCACTCACCAAGCCGGCAAGCTGCGGAGCCAGTCCGAAGACGCCAATCTTGAGTCCCTTGCGATGCAATATCACGTATGGCTTCACAATATCCGCCAGCTCAGTGCCGGTGAAATCGTAGTTGGCACAAACGATCGGGAACTTTGCCATCTTGAAGAGACGCACCATATTGTCCATGCCGTAATCGAACTCATGGTTTCCGATGGTGGCTGCATCATACTTCATCTCGTTCATCAATCCCACTTCTACATCCCCCTTGAAGAGCGAATAGTAAGGAGATCCCTGAGAGAAATCGCCACTGTCGAAGAGCAGAAGATCTGGATTCAGACTGCGCTCCTGCTTGATCATTGCCACACGGCGGAGGTAGCCTCCACGGTTTGCTATGGCTGTATCTGCGAGATTCGGATTGTAAGGCATCACGCAGGAGTGGGTATCATTGGTATGGAGCACCACGAGTTGCTTCACTACCTTTGGAGCCTTCTGCGCCTTTGCCTCCTTCTTGGCCTTTGAATCCTTCAGGACTTCAGCCTGTACTGTTGCCGGCTGCAGCGTGAATGATGCCAACGCCAGCGCTATATATAATAATGTATGTTTCATTTCTGTACTTATTTAGTTAGTCTATCTGCATTCCGGGGATTGCAAATCCCCGGAAACCTTCGTTCCCCCTATTCTACTACGCAGCGGCCTTCTACTCTTGACTCCACTACCTTGCCCTGAGCCTTCATCTCACGGAAATAGTCCATGATGATGTAGCGCACATTGTTCTCCTTCGACTTAGGAGCCACCATATCGGTACCGCTCTTGAAGGCAACAAGCTGGTCGTTGCCCTCGGCAAGATAATCGAGGGTGGCTATGCGATAGCTCTTGGCTGGATCGACAGGTTCGCCATTCAGGGTTACGCCCTTCAGCTTTCCGTCGCGGGTGATAACCATTCTTACGGCATGGCTAACTCCCTCGCCGCCACGGTGGGCTATCTGCTGGAAGAGTTCAAGCACCTTCTCGCCGGTAAGCGTGAGGAAACAGATTTTGTTCTCGAAAGGAGCCACCTCGCTCACATCGCCTACGTTGATATCGCCCTTGGCAAAGTCGGCACGGATGCCACCCATGTTATACACCGAGAAGACAGGCTGCTCATTAAACTGTCTGCCACCCCATACCAGGATGTCAGAAAGCAGATTACTCAACTCGCTCTCAGGGCGATGGCGGGTCATATCATGAGCCACAAATCCCACTACAGGTCCCATGATGCTATCCACCTTGTGTTGATAAGGGGCGATGAACTTCGCAGCCTCAGCATCAGGCTGGGCATCCCATTTTTTATCTACCAATATACGGGTTCTCTCCACCTTTGCCACCTTGAATTTCTGGGCAAAGGCTGGACTTGCCATCAGCATCAGAGACATGGAGGCAAGCATCATCTGCATACTATTCTTTTTCTTCATACCTTTTACAATATTCTAATTTCGGGATGCAAAGATACAAAATAAATCGGCGAAAAAGACGAAAAAGGCGAGAAAAAAACGTTTCATTAGTAAAGAAAACAAAAAAAGAAGGGGAAAAAGAGAAGAAACCCACTGAAAATTTGCGAGATACGAGAAAAAGTCGTAACTTTGCACCCGCTTTTCGGCGTAACCGCTGTTGTCTGGGCAGAAGTGTTGCCCGGCCATGTTGCGTTGGAACGACAAACAATTTTTAATTTTATACAAAAAATGGATTTGATTAAAGTTGCTGAAGAAGCATTTGCAACCGGCAAGAAGTTCCC
>JAIINY010000090.1:0-10144 GCA_022741625.1 Prevotella sp.
GCGAATCATATTTGATGAACAATTGCCTAAGTGGAACTATGTCGTTAGGTGCAAATCTGCTTAGCATTTTTGTACCAAGTTATTTTTTAACTGTTACTATAGAAGAAGTTTTCAATCTAGGAACGCCAGGACCATCTGGGAGCGAAAATGATACTTATGTAGATAAGGAAGGCGGCGTAGTTTACAAGATGAATAATTTAATTCATACAGGAAGTTTCTATAAATTATTTAAAAGACTATTGATACATAATAGTTTGTTCCCGCAAACCGCTTACTTTCTTGTAGGTTTTATTGGATATGAAGGAAGAACGATTTATCCATTGTTGTCTCAGGTGTATATAGAAAATGCCAAACCTGCAGAACCTTCAGAAATTAAAAAATATATGATGGCTTTGGGGTTTAGTCCTATTGATGATTAGGCATATGAGGGAAATGGTATTGTGATTTCTGATTTGAAGCCAAAGAATGTCTTAAAAGATATTGATGGGGACTTATACGTTATAGATGCAGAAATAAAAGTAAAATCTAATTAGTTTTGTTGCGGGTGTCTTTCTGAGGGATCATGAGTATCTTCAGCGCAATCCGCAATACCGACCAGATGAAGTAAAATCGTATCGCGTAAGAGAACTGTTCAATCGGTTTATGATGCTTCTGGAGAAGGATTACAAGATTTCAAGAGATGTGAACTATTATGCCGAAAAGATGAATATCTCTTCGAAATATCTCACCAACATCGTGAACCAGGTGACGGGGCATACCCCCAAGACCATCATCGACCAATACGTGATTCTGCAACTCAAGATGCATCTTAAGCGGACCACGCAAAGCATCAAGGAGATGGCTTGGGAGTTTCATTTTGCCGATGTCAGTTTCTTCTGCCGATATTTCAAGAAGCATACAGGTCTGACACCGCAGCAGATAAGGTCGTAATCACAACCTTCAGTTTTTCTCTGATCTCGGCTTCTTCTATCTCGCCGATGTATTCAGGTGACAGCGCCTTGAGTTCTTCGAGGCATCCCATCTGCATCATGGTGGCGATAGGGAGGAGCTTATGTGCCGCCTTTCCTATGCGGTCGGTAGATAAGGATTCCTCTTCTACGGCTTCTTTCAGATTCGTGAGATGAGCGGCAAGTTCCTGCTTCACGGTATCAAGAATCTCCTTCGCCGCTTCTTTGTCGCCTCCGGCAAAAGCAAGAAGAGCATCCAGCTGAGGATTGGATTTCTGCTGGGATGATAAAACTGGCTGGAGTGATGAATCAGGCTGGGATGGAGTTCCAGACTGGGCATCCAGTTGAGGCTGGGACTCTATTCCCAGGATATCAGACAGTTTCTCCATACTGAATGGCTTGAACAGGCAATCATCGAAGCCTGCTTTCAGAAGCTGTCCCAAGATGCTTGTATCGTGAGCCGTCATTGCCACCACCATCATGTTGGTATGGTTGATGTGGGCAATCATATCCATACCGTTCATCTCCGGCATTTCAATATCCATCAGCATTAGGGCTGGCTGTTCGTTATGCAGCGTGGTGAGGGCATCCATTACATGATTGCAGGCGAAAACCTGCCAGGTGTCGCCTACGATGCGGCGCAACATCTCCTGGAGAAGCTGGAGCTGCAGCTTGTCATCATCCAGAATCAGAATCTTGTGATTGGCAAATTCCGGTTTCTTCTTTATATCAGTAACCTGATGGCTATCGGAATTCTGTCCTTCCTTATCTTGAGCAGAATCGGGAGAAGGATCATGCTCAACTTCTGATGGAGCCATTTCCGGAGACTCCTCCTTTGGTGCTGGCTCGATAGGGATGGTGACGATGAAGGTAGAACCTTTGCCCAGGGTAGAGTGGAGGATGATTTCTCCGCCAAGCAGCGAAACCAGTTCTTGGGTGATGGACAATCCCAAACCGGTACCCTCGATGCCTTGGGCGCTCTTCAATCTCGTAAACGCCTGGAACACTTTCTGTTTCTCCTCATCGGTCATTCCCTTTCCCGTATCCTTTACGCTCAGGGTAAGCGTAGGCTTGCCCAGGATTTCTGAAACCTGTGCCTGGATGGTAACGCTGCCCCGGTCAGTATATTTGATGGCGTTGCTTACCAGATTATCCAATATCTGACGAATGCGGAAGGCATCAGCACGGAAGAATTCCTTCTTCATTGGAGAATCCGAAGTTCCCGAAGAATCCGAAGTTCCCATTCCCTTCATCTTGCATTCGAATGAAATTTCCAATCCTTTCTCTTCTGCCCGCAATTTCATTCCCTCTACCGATTCAGCTACCAGTTGTGCCGGTGAGAAAGAGGTAGGCTGAACCTTCATCAGTCCGTTCTCCAACTGATGATAATCGAGCAGCGAGGCAACGAGATGTGAAAGATGAGCGGCAGAGTTCTTGATGTTCTGGAGACATTCGATACCCTGGGGATTGCTGACGTAGGCTTTCATCAGATCGATGAAGCCCGAGATAGAGGCAGCTGGCGCCTTGATATCGTGGGTGATGGTGAGGAGCAGGCGCTCGCGCTGGTTCATGATACGCTGGATTTCCTCATTGGCAGCCTCCAGGTTTTCCCTGTAGATACGCTCCTTTCTGGCATCGCGCCAGATAAACCAGATCATGATGACGATGGCAAAGAAGGCTACGATGGCGAGCAGTTCCATCTGCCACAACAGATGCTTTCTTGCTTCCATCGCCTTCTTGATGGCTTCCTGCATGTTGTCTTTTTCACGCTGGTGTACATCGCTCAGATGTTTGGCGGAGCGCAGGGCGAGTTTGGCGTTCACCATCTTCAGGTCTTCCATCTCCTTGTTGATGCTCTGCTTGTGGTCTTGTGTAGCCACTTTCTCCTTTTTGTCTATCTGGTCGAGGATGGTCGCCACGTTTTCCGCCACGTTTACTGGGGTGGTAACAGAATCGATGACAGCCCGGTTGCTGTCCTGTTTTACGCTCAAGGTCTCGGCGTGCTCCTTCTTGAAGGCATCGGCGAGTCGGCGGAAGAATCCCCTTCGGGTCTTCAATACCTCTACCGTAGTTTTTTTCGCTTCGTGGGTTTGCGGTGCCTTGGAGTGAACCAGTATGGAATCCTTTCCCGTATTCAGATTCTTCACCTTATCCTGCAGATAGTTCTGTGCAGGTTTCCCACTCATGGCATCAGACAGTTGCTTCAGGTTTCTCTGCTCCTCTTTGAGCAGGGAAGAGATGGTACTGTCGGCGGCACTCCTTTTCTGTATATACTCGCGCGAAGCTTCATTGATGGCATTGATGCTCTTGGTGTTGCTATACACCAGACTGATTGCCAGAATCATGATAATGGCAATGGCGCTATATCCGAGGGCTACCTTGAGAGGAATATTGTTCTTGTGCATGAGAAATCGTTTAAAATTGATGAGCAGACCGATATCTTGCTCAATAGATATTTGTTTGCAAAGTTAATGCAAAAAAATGATATTAGAAAACAAAAGGGCTAAAAACAAGCCAGGAGACCAATGAATTCTATCATTAGTCTCCTGCCTGATTGAAAGCGACGCGTAATTACTAGTGTTATTCTATCTTTTCCTCTGTTAATTACTATTTTTTAAAGGTGATATTACTCTGCTACAGTAGAATCTGTTACTGTAGAGTCTGCTGGAGTCTCTGCTGGAGTTTCAGCTGGTGTCTCTGCAGGAGTCTCTTTATCTACTGTTGTGTCTGCTGGAGCAGCTGGTTCTGCTGGAGCTACAGTGTCAACTGGAGCTACTGATGATACACTTGCCATCTTGTTGCTGGCGAATACATTGCTAACTGAAACCATAACCATGGCAGCGATAGCTGCAAATACTAACTTCTTCATAATCTTTTATTTTTTTATTGTGAATATTATGTTTATAACTTTCTTTGTGAACAGCCTTGCTTGCGTTACCGCTCATTGGCGTGTTCACTTTCTAATATCACAATCTGCGTGCCAAAAAACAAAAGAATTATCTAATAGTTTGATTATCAGCAGTAAATGCTTTTTGTGCCAGAATTCTACATTGTGGAAACTGTGGAATTAGTGTGGAATTATTCCCCAAAAAGTTGGGGAATGGTCATCAGATACCGTATTTCTTCATCTTATTGTAGAGTGTCTTTCTATCCACGGCGAGCAATTGTGCAGCCTTGCTCTTGTTGCCGCCTGCTGCTTTCAGCGCAGCTTCTATTCTCTGCAGTTCCGTTTCCTCATCGTGCAGGGCGGTAGGGGCTTGTGGCTGGATATGTGCCATACTCTGTTCCAGTTCGGTTACTCCGATGTATCTTCCGGTGGCGAGCAGAGTAGCTCGTTTCATCACATTGTTCAATTCTCGCAGGTTGCCCGGCCAGTTGTAGGCGGCAATTCGCTCCTTGGCTTTGCCGTCGAGTCCTTCCACATTTCTGTTCAGCTCCTTGTTAGCGTGCTTGATAAAGAGGTCGGCAAAGAGGAAGAGGTCGGCACCACGGTCTTTCAGCTCCGGCATGTAGATGGTAAACTCATTGATGCGGTGGTAGAGGTCTTCACGGAAGTTGCCTTCTGCCACGCGTTGAGCCAGATTCTCATTGGTAGCGCATACCAGTCGGATATCGATATCTATTTCCTTGTTGCTTCCTACCGGACGGATTTTTCTTTCCTGGAGGGCACGGAGCAGCTGTACCTGTACTTCATAGTTCAGGTTTCCCATCTCATCGAGGAAGAGAGTTCCTCCGTTGGCAATCTCGAAAGCGCCCTTCTTGTCCTGGTCAGCTCCCGTAAACGATCCCTTCACATGACCGAAGAATTCTGATGCCGCCACTTCTTTAGGGATGGCACCGCAGTCGAGTGCGAAGAAAGGCTTATTGGCTCTTGTGCTGAGTTCATGGATTCTTCTAGCCACATATTCCTTACCCGTACCGCTGGCACCCAGAATGAGTACCGACATAGGAGTAGGAGCCACCAGCGAAACGAAACTGTAAAGCTTGCGTGAAGCCTCGCTTTCACCTTCCAGGTATTTGGGCACATCCCCATTGGCAGAGGAAGCCTGATTTCCTGCCTGCTTGCCAGGTGCAGCGTTTGTAGGAGTAGAATTTATGTCTGTGGAACGCTGACTATCTGCTGAGGCTGCATACGGATCCTGTTTTTTCGGAGTCTTGATAGCTTCCTTGATCTTATCCAGAAGGATTTCCGGATGGAAAGGTTTCGCCACGTAATCGGTAGCACCCGATTTCATGGCGAGCACCACATTCTGTATTTCTGCATAGCTGGTCATCACGATGAAAGGCACCTGCACGCCATGCTTTCTCATCCATTGCAGCAGGAAGATGCCGTCGTGATCGGGAAGGCGGAGATCTGATAATACCAGATCGAATCCTCTTTCTGCCTCCTCGCAAACCTGTATGGCGGTCTTGACCGAAGTAGTTTTCTCCACCTCGAATCCCTTCTTTCTGAGCCATGTCTGAATCATGGTTCCAAATGCGATGTCGTCTTCAACTATTAGAATCTTTTCCATGTCATTGCGATCTTACTGTCTTGTTGTATCTTTCTTACTTGTATCTTTGTCTTCTAAAAAGATAGTGTTGTTTCAGAGTGCAAAGTTAGCACTAATATTTGGAATCAGCAAGGAAAAAGTGCTTAATTGTTTAAATGAATCGAAAAATTAGGAAGTAATCACATAAAAATGAAAACTAGTTGAGCTTTTTAACACTTCATCTATCTCTGAATTCAGGAAAAATATGTATTTTTGCATATTAAAACGAATCTATATAATATTTACGTACTAACAATAGTAGTTATGAAGAAACAAATACTTACATTGGCCATGCTGTCCGCTCTGGTGCTCTCAGCTCACGCCCAACAGCCAGCCAGTCAGCTGTTGCCTTATCAGAACCCTAACCTTTCTGCCGAGGCAAGAGCCAATGACTTGCTTTCACGCCTGACCCTGGAGGAGAAGACGAAGCTGATGATGGATGCTTCGCCTGCCATCTCCCGACTGGGTATCCCTCAGTTTCAATGGTGGAACGAGGCGCTGCATGGCGTGGCACGCAACGGATATGCCACGGTTTTCCCTATCACCATGCACATGGCTTCTTCCTGGGATGATGCCTTGCTCTATCAGGTGTTTACTGCCGTAAGCGATGAGGCGAGAGCCAAGGCGCAGGTAGCGAAGAAGTCGGGTAATGTAAAGAGATATCAGAGTCTGAGCTTCTGGACTCCGAATGTCAATATCTTCCGTGATCCTAGATGGGGACGCGGACAGGAGACTTATGGCGAAGATCCTTATCTCACTACACGTATGGGACTCGCCGTAGTGAATGGCTTGCAGGGACAGTCGTTTGACGGCAAGCCGCTGGCGGCTCCTGGCGTTCTGGCTTCCGATCAGTCTAAGACTCCCCAATATGTCAAGACACTAGCTTGTGCCAAGCATTTCGCCGTGCATAGCGGTCCGGAGTGGAATCGCCACGTCTTCAATCTGGAGAATCTGCCAGCCCGGGATTTGTGGGAGACTTATCTCCCTGCCTTCAAGTCGCTGGTACAGGATGGACATGTGGCTGAGGTGATGTGTGCCTATCAGCGTATAGATGGTGCTCCTTGCTGTTCCAACGCCAAGTTTGAGCGCCAGATTCTCAGAGACGAATGGGGATTCAAGGGATTGATTACTTCCGATTGCGGAGCTGTCAACGATTTCTATATGCTGGGCTATCATGGTACGGCAAAGACTGCTACCGAGGCAACTGCCCAGGCTGTGAATGCCGGTACCGATCTGGAGTGCGGCAGCGCCTATCGCACCATTCCGAAAGCTGTGAAGGCGGGAATGATTAATGAAGATAAGGTAAACCAGAGCCTGAAGCGTCTGCTGGTGGCTCGTTTCAAGCTCGGCGATTTCGATAAGGATGAAACCGTGTCGTGGACTCAGATTCCTGAGAACGTCATCGCCTGCAAGGCTCATAAGGATCTGGCTGAGAAGATAGCTGAAGAAGGCATCGTACTTCTTCAGAACAGAAACCAGCTGCTGCCTTTGAACCGTAATCAGAAGATTGTGGTGATGGGACCAAATGCCAATGACTCCATCATGCTGCGAGGCAACTATTCGGGTTATCCTACCAGTTCTACCACCATCCTCCAGGGCATTCGCAACTATATGAAGGGGGCAGAGGTGAAGTATGTTCCGGCTTGTACCTTGACAAGAAACGAGGTGCAGGAAAGCCGTTTCAACCTCTTCCGTGAGGGAATGAAGGCCACCTACTGGAACAATCAGGAACAGAAGGGCGAGCCGGTGGCTACGGATGTGATGAAGACAGCCATCAATCTGAGCAATGGTGGTAATACCGTGTTTGCGCCGGGTGTGAATCTCACTCATTTCTCTGCCCGCTATGAGGGAGTATTGACTCCTGACAGGGATGAGGATCTTACCATCAATATGGGTATTGATGACGGTTGCCGCCTGATAGTGGATGGTGATACCATCGTGAACATGAGGGAGTGTTGGGGCCGTGTGGCGCCTATAATCAAACCGCTCTCTCTGAAAGCAGGCAAGCCGGTTAAGATTCAGATAGATTATACCCAGAAAGAAGATGTGGCTGTGATGCAGTTTGATATCCTGAAGACTTCGAAGCCTACCAGCGAGCAGATTCTGGCAGAGGTGGGCGATGCGGATGCCGTGGTATTCGTAGGCGGTATCTCTCCAAACCTGGAGGGAGAGCAGCTTGAGATTGAGGAGCCTGGATTCAAGGGCGGCGACAGAACCGACCTGGAGTTGCCGAAGGCTCAGCGCCAGGTCATCGCCATGCTGCATCAGGCAGGCAAGCGTGTTGTCTTTGTCAACTGTTCGGGATGTGCCATCGCCATGGTTCCTGAGACAGAGAATGCCGAGGCAATCCTTCAGGCATGGTATCCTGGTGAACGGGGTGGTGAGGCTGTAGCCAAGGTTCTCTTTGGCGAGGTGAATCCATCGGGCAAGCTTCCGGTTACCTTCTACAAGAGTGTGAACGATCTTCCAGATTTCCTCGATTATACGATGAAGAATCGTACCTATCGTTATTTCAAGGGTGAGCCTTTGTTCCCATTCGGTTACGGTTTGAGTTATACCTCTTTCGAGTACGGCAAGCCTACCCTGATGCAGGTGAAGAGCAAGAAGCGTGGCAGCAAGGCTGCTGATTACAAGCTGATGTTCTCTTTGCAGAATACGGGCAAGCGAGAGGGTACCGAAGTAGCGCAGGTTTATATCAAGCGCATGGATGACGTGGATGGACCTATCAAGAGTCTCAAGGCATTCAAACGTGTGTCTTTGAAGGCTGGCGAGCGCCAGATGGTGAGCATCGATCTTCCTCGCAAGAGTTTCGAGGGTTGGGATGCCCAGACCAACACCATCCGTGTGGTTCCTGGCACTTATCAGGTATTTGTTGGCGGCTCCAGCGCTGATGCAGCCAAGACTAAGATAGACGTGAAGATCAAATAAGCCTCATAGCTGAAAGTTCGGCATATTCGGCGAACTTTCAGCTATGGCTCATTTTTTTACCATTATGCTTGGTTTATTCGGATTTTCTTTGTAACTTAGCAGCGCAAAACGTAAAGCATGAAGGAATATGGCAAAAATAGTAAATTTCTATCCTGTAGGAATACAGACATTCTCAAATATCAGAGAGGGGAATTATCTCTATGTAGATAAGACCCAATACATCGTGGATTTTCGAGAAAAAAAGATGAAGTACGTGTTTCTGAGTCGTCCAAGACGATTCGGAAAGTCGCTCTTTGCCTCTACCCTCCAGGCTTATTTTGAGGGAAGAAAGGCACTCTTCGAGGGATTAGCCATTGCTGATTACGAGAAGGAGTGGGTAAAGCATCCTGTGTTCCATTTCGACCTGAGCGGTGCCAAGCACATGAGTGTGGAGCAGCTGGAAAGATACTTGGCAGATATGCTTGAAGAGCAGGAGACTATCTGGGGATACAAGACGCACCAGGTAGATGCTAATCTTCGCCTGAAAGACCTGGTGAAGCGGGCTTACGAGCAGACGGGCAAGAAGGTGGTAGTCATCATCGATGAATATGATGCCCCTCTGCTGGACGTAGTACACGAGAAGGAGAACCTGCAGCCGCTTCGCCGCATCATGCAGAACTTCTATAGTCCTCTGAAGATGCTCGACCCATACCTGGAATTCACCTTCATTACGGGTATCACCAAGTTCTCGCAGCTCAGTATCTTCAGCGAACTCAACAACCTTGACAACATCAGCATGTTCGACCAGTATTCAGCCATCTGCGGTATCAGTAAGAAGGAACTTACCACGCAGATGAAACCGGATGTGGCAGCGCTGGGCGAAGATCTTGGAATGACGTATGAAGAATGCCTGGCAGAGCTGACAAGATTTTACGACGGTTATCATTTCAGTGAGAAATCCGAAGATGTCTTCAATCCGTTCAGTCTGGTAAAGGCATTAAATTCACGCAAGATAGCTCCTTACTGGTTTGGCTCAGGCACGCCAACTTATCTTATCAAGACGCTGCAGAAGTATCACGTCAATGTGATGGACATAGAGAAGAAATCATGTGATGTGGATGATTTTGATGTTTCACCGGAAATGATGACTTCAGCGCTTCCGCTGCTCTATCAGAGTGGCTATCTCACCATCAAGAAGTATAACCCGATGCTGCATCGCTATACTTTGGAATACCCAAACAGAGAGGTAAAGATAGGTATGCTCAAGAGTCTTGCGCCTAACTATCTTTCACCAATATCCCTGGACAATAACAGCTTGGTGGGTGATTTCCTGGAAAAGCTCTATGATACTGATGTAGAGGGAGCGATGGTGCGCCTGAAGGCATATCTTGCCAGCATCTCCAATCGTTTGAGTAACAAGAGTGAACGGGATTTCCAGACCGTGTTCTATCTTATCTTCAATCTGATGGGTGCCCATATGAGGGTAGAAGAGAATAGTGCAATAGGTAGGGCTGATGCCGTAGTGTATATGCCGGATGCCGTATTTGTTTTCGAATTGAAGTATGATGGTTCTGCTGAGGAAGCAATCAGGCAGATAGATGAAAAGGGATACCTGATTCCGTATTCTGCCGATGGCAAGCGTTTGTTTAAGATTGGTGTAAATTACGACAGCACCCAGCGTACTATCAGCGATTGGATTATCAAGGAAGAATAAAGAAAGGATTAGGAAGAATAGAGAAAAATCCGAAACAGAAGCTT
>JAIINY010000448.1:0-1412 GCA_022741625.1 Prevotella sp.
GCGATGACATAAGCAGCCACCACCAAGGTTACAGCCGTCAGCAAAACGGTGATAAATAGTGTAAAGTTCATAAAAATTTTTATAACGTTATTTTTGTCTAAATGCTTCTAAGCGGCTGCAAAGGTAGCAATTATTTCTGAAAGAATATAATTTTTAATGTTAAATGTTAAATATCGGGCAAAAAAAAGGTTATTAGATGCTAAAATAGGTTGTATCGGGCATGTATCCGACTGTATATGGATACACATTCGCCAGTGGCGGACAGGCATCCGACACTGGCGAACATACGTTATTTCTGTTATTGAATAAGTCAAACTATTATTTGAATAAGCCAAACAATTCGGCGTCGATGAGATCGGTAACCTTGCGGAAATCCTCAGGATTATCAGCAAACTCCAAGGTATCGCCATCGATGATGATGAGTCGGCCCTTGTAATCCTTGATCCATTCCTCGTAACGGTTGTTCAAGCCCTGGAGATAGTCGATGCGGATGCTCTTTTCGAAATCTCTGCCTCGCTTCTCGATGTGCTTCACGAGGGTCGGGATACTGCTCTTGATGTAAATCATCAGGTCTGGAAGCTTCACCAGACTGATCATCAAATCGAAGAGATCGGTATAGTTCTTGAAATCCCTGTCGCTCATCATGCCGATATCGTGAAGATTTGGGGCAAAGATGCGCGCATCCTCGAAGATGGTTCTATCCTGCACAATGGTCTGCTCCGAACGGGAAATCTCCACCACATCGTGGAATCGCTTGTTCAGAAAGTAAATCTGAAGATTGAACGACCATCGCTCCATGTCCTTGTAATAATCGGCAAGGTATGGATTGTTATCTACCGGCTCGAAGTTTGCCTTCCAGCCATATCTCTTGGCAAGCATCTTGGTCAAGGTCGTCTTGCCGCTTCCTATATTTCCAGCTATTGCTATATGCATTTTATTACTTTTTTACGTTTTTACTTTTAAGAGAAGAAGCCGAAGAGCTTGGCATCAATCTTGTCGATGATATCTCCAAACTGCTTGGGATTATGCTCGAAGTCGAGGTTATCCACCTCTACTACCAGCACCCTACCCTTATACTTGTTCATGATGAAATCATCGTAGAGAAGATTGATTCCCTCAAGATAATCGATAGGCATCTTCTGCTCGTAATCACGGCCTCGCTTCTGAATATTCTTCACAAGATGAGGTACAGAAGAACGGAGATAAATCATCAGTTCCGGCATCTCAACCACTTCCATCATCGACTCGAAGAGTTCCATATAGGTATCGAAGTCGCGCTGGTCCATATTACCCATCTTTCTATTATTGGCTGCAAAGACATACACGCCCTCAAAGATGGTACGATCCTGAATGACTGTCTCCTTACAATGCTGAATCTCAAGCAGATTCTTGAATCGCTGCTTCAGATAGAA
>JAIINY010000449.1:0-1411 GCA_022741625.1 Prevotella sp.
ATGATGAAGAGCATGAAGACGAAAGCCACCAGCAGATGCATACGCTTGCGAAGCTTCACATCATCCTTCTTGCCCAGAATATCCACGCACAGACTCGTAGTGATTGCCGTCAAAGCCGAATCGGCACTCGAAAAGCTCGCCGCCACGATACCGATGGTGAACAGTACCACTACCAGGGTTCCCATCACTCCCGAAGCTGCGAACATCGGCAACAGATCATCCGGAGCCTGCGGCAACGCTACGCCCTGCTTCTGTGCCAGCATCATCAGCAACACACCCAGACTCAGGAAAAGCAGATTGGCAGGCACAAAGGCGAAACCATAGGTACAGACATCCTTCTGAGCCTCGCGAAGCGACTTGCAGGTAAGATTCTTCTGCATCATATCCTGGTCTAATCCCGTCATCACGATTACCACGAACACGCCGCTCAGGAACTGTTTCCAGAAATTCTGCTTCGACATCCAGTCGTCAAAGACGAAGATGCGCGAATGACTGTCGTGGGCGATTGCCGTGATAGCCTCAGATGGCGTCATTCCCAAAGCTGCTACCACATGATAGATAATCAGGATGAGCGCAGCAAACATGCAGGTAGTCTGGAAGGAATCCGTCCACACCAGCGTCTTGATGCCACCCTTGCGGGTATAGAGCCAGATGAGCATCACCATCATAGGTACCGTCACCCAGAACGGAACTCCCACTCCATCGAGCACGAACCGCTGCAACAGAATGCAGACCACAAAAAAGCGGACTGCCGCTCCCGTCATCTTCGACAACAGAAAGAACGAAGCACCCGTCTTGTAGGAACGTTCGCCCAACCGCTGCTGCAGATAGCTGTAGATGGTGGTGAGATTATACCTATAGTAGATCGGCAGCAGGAGAAAACCTACCAGAAAGTAGCCCAGGATAAAGCCGATGCACATCTGCAGATAGGTCATATCAGTCTTCATCACCATACCCGGCACACTCACGAAGGTGATGCCCGAGATAGAGGCGCCCACCATTCCGAAAGCCACCATATACCATGGCGAACGTCTGTTCGCCCTATAGAAAGTTTCATTGCTACTGGTACGCCTTGCCGTAATATGACTGAAGAGCAACAGCACGCAGAAGTATGCTAGAATTGTGATGATGATAATCATTTTTTCTCTTATATCTTTATTTACGTTGCAAAGGTACAGTAATTTAAGGAAATAACAAAATTATTTCCATAACTTAACAAAGAAATAACATACTGGAAGAAAGTGAAGAGTGAAGAATGGAGAGAATCAGGGGGTATAAAAGCAAAAACCTTCGAGAATCACTTCCCGAAGGTTTCAGCGGTGCGTACGAGACTCGAACTCGTGACCTCCTGCGTGACAGGCAGGCATTCTAACCAACTGAACTAACGCACCATTATTATGGAGGAGTATTT
>JAIINY010000450.1:0-1409 GCA_022741625.1 Prevotella sp.
GAGGCAGAGCGCATCATCAAAGAAAGAAATGAGACAGAGGCCCTACAAGAAGATGCAGAACAGCAACAATCGGAAGAAACGCAGCAGGAACAGCCTGAGCGTGACAACAGCAACGGATGGGAAGGACTGTTGAAGAACTTCGGACTGAATGGTTTCAGCGACATCGGCAATAATCTCGGCTATGTAATAGCCATGTTGCCCGACATCCTTGTTGGACTGTTCACTGGCAAGACGCAATCATTAGGCTTGAAGGACAATATGATGCCAATAGCCGCCATCCTTGCTGGAATGTTCGTGAAGAATCCGCTATTGAAGATGACACTCATTGGTATGGGCGGTGCCAACCTGCTGAACAAGGCAGGACATGAAGCATTGGCAAACAAACGGGAAAGCAATGATGGAAATGCTGTATCATACGATAATACAACATCACAAGCAGTGCAATATAAGTCCTATCCAGACGAACCGTTGAATCCCCGAATAGTCAACCCTGTGCTGCAAGGCAATTGCTTGGTGGCAACCATCGACCGAGTGCCATACACCATCCAACTGCCAGAGCATGTGGTTGGAGCATATCAAGCAGGAGCCTTACCACTCAACACCCTTGCCAATGCCGTGCTTGCCAAGAGTGACCAGATGAGACAGATGGCAGAACGCAACTATGGCGAGCAAGAAGTGAGAAGTGTGAGAAACGAGGCGATGGAAAACGCAGAGCAGCGAGAAGTCATTCAACGTTCAAGATAAGATAAAACGTAAAACAATCATACAATGAAAGAGAAAAGTCCACAAGAGAAGAATGCGGCAGAGCGTCAAGTGTCACTGATTTCCGAGGCCCTGTCGAAAGCAGCCGACAACAAGGGTGTCTGGCTGAATGAGCAAGGAAAGCAATATCCACGGTTTTACCCAAAGGGAGCGGTTGTGAGTCCGTTCAATGCCCTCGTGATGGGATTGAACTCCGACAAAAACGGATTTTCTACAAATCTTTACACGTTATTTAGCGAAGCCAAGAAGCGAGACGAGTCTGTGATGGCGCATGAGAGAGGTGTGCCGTTCAACTGGTATGCGTGGAACAAGTATGTGAACCGACATAATCCGGAAGACATCATCAGCAGAAAGGACTACCAGGAATTGTCGGCAACCGATCAGACTCAGTACAAGGGCATACATAATCGGGAAATACGAGTGCTGTTTAACATCGACCAGACCATGCTGCCACTAAAAGACAAGGAGAAATATGAAGAAGTGGTGAAGGCGAATGTCGGTGCGAATGAAGACAAGGCATTGCGTAGCCAAGTAAATGACTTCATCCAGAAGATGAAGGAAAACCTGATGGCGGTGCGCAAAGACGGAAGCGGAGTGGCACACTATGACACAGAAAAAGATGCTGTGTATATGCCAAAGCAAGAAAA
>JAIINY010000451.1:0-1402 GCA_022741625.1 Prevotella sp.
ATTCCACGGAAGGTAAACATCAGAGAGAGATTCTCTGCCCACTGAGCGTCTGAGCCGCCAAAACGAGACCCTGACCCAGGACCATAGTCGTGACTGTCTACATATACCACATTATAGGTAGCGTCATTATATTTCATATCACCAGACTTAGCCAAACGGTATGCGGTGGCAGCATTACCGAAGTTGTAGTGCAATGGGAAGTCGATCACATTGAAACCGCTTGACTGAGAATAATCTGGCTCATGCCATGCGCCATTCAGCATAAAGGTATTATTGCTTTCAGGAGAATCCGGATTATCTTTCTCGCAGAGAGGCATCAGCTTAGCATCATAACCTGTACCACTGTCATAGATTTCCTGAGTGTCCCAGTATGACTGGCTGCCATCAAACTGATCCATTAAGTTCTGTGGAGCCTTCCATGTATAATAATAAGGTGAAAGATTGTCCTGACCACGGTACTGCACACTACCGAAACGGGCACAAACCTCACCATACATGAAGAAAGGAGCCTTGTTCAAGCGCTTGTCCTCGTACTTCTTACCGAGGGCAGCAAACTGAGGAATGAACTGCTTGCAGAAGGTAAGACGTGAGATGTGACCGGATGTATCAATACGGAAACCATCGACACCCATCTTGATAAAGTTGCCATAGCACTTGACAAGATAATCAGCCACTGTATTATTCTCAGTATTGAGGTCCACACAGTCACCTGCAATCTGAGCCCACCAGCGGTTTGGCTCATCCCAGTTGAAGTTACCGAAATGATGCCAATAATTATGTATATCGTGGTTATTGCCATCTGTATTCTTCATCAGGGCAAGACGACGCTGATACTGAGCAGCAGGCAAAAGACTTGGATAGTCACTACCTAATGTTTCGGAATTAGGAATCATACAAGCATTGATATCTGCCTGGTTACGAAGACGTGTATCACGGTCGAACTCCTTGCAGAGCTTCTCCTCACCGAAGTTACCGGAGTGGTTGAGCACGATATCGAGGATAATCTTGATACCCTTTTCGTGAGCCTTGTCGATGAGTTCCTGGAACATCACGTCACCGCTCTTTTTGCCGTCACCACTCTGATAACGGCAATCTACCTTGGAGAAATCCGAAGCATGATAGCCGTGGTAGTCATAACCGGACGCATTCTGTACGACAGGAGTAATCCAGATGGCAGTGAAACCTAACGCCTTGATGTAGTCGAGCTTGTCGATGACACCCTGGAAGTCACCTCGCCAACAAGGGTCCTTGGTACTCATCTGTGCTTCCTGGTTGTCCCAGCAGAGCACATTGTTTTTAGGATCTCCATCGTAGAAACGAGTGGTGATCATGAAGTAAATACTTTCATCTCGGAAATCTGTACGATTAACCGTGAAGTTGTCAGTCGCCATCGCATTAGACG
>JAIINY010000452.1:0-1390 GCA_022741625.1 Prevotella sp.
TTTTTGCTATCTAGAGTTTGCAAATTTAAAATATATTATTACCTTTGCATCGTAAAAAACAAATATGAATCAATATTAAACGCATGGAAGAAGCATTCTTCAGAACACATACATATCTAGTTGAGCATACAGAAGCTCCAGTCAGACGAACCTTGATGGATGAGATTGACTGGAACGGCCGTATGATTGGCATCAAAGGCACTAGAGGCGTAGGTAAATCTACCTTTCTCCTCCAGTATGCCAAGGAGCACTTTGGCCCATACGACCGCAAGTGCCTGTATGTGAACATGAACAACTTCTATTTCCAGAGCAGAGGTATTGCCGATTTTGCAGGCGACTTCGTGAACCATGGTGGACGAACACTTCTGATAGACCAGGTTTTCAAGCAGCAGGACTGGAGCGAGGAACTCCGCAAATGTTACGACTTGTATCCTGAATTGAAGATTGTGTTTACAGGTTCCAGCGTCATGCGCTTGAAGGAAGAGAATCCAGAACTCAATGGCATCGTGAAGAGTTACAATCTCCGTGGCTTCTCATTCAGAGAATATATCAATCTGAAGACGGGCAACGATTTCCAGCCATACGAGCTCGAAGATATTCTCCGCAATCATGAACACATCATCAAGCAGATCCTTCCCAAGGTGAGTCCGATGAAATACTTCAATGATTATCTGCATCACGGCTTCTACCCATTCTTCTTGGAACAGCGTAACTTCACAGAGAATCTACTAAAGACGATGAACATGATGACCGAGGTTGACATCCTCCTCATCAAGCAGATAGAACTGAAGTATCTGCCAAAAATAAAACGCCTGTTCTACGAGTTGGCTGTCGAAGGCGCCAAGGCTCCCAACGTGAGCCAGCTGGCCGAAAGCATCAATACAAGTAGGGCAACCGTGATGAACTACATTAAGTATCTGGCTGATTCCAGACTCATCAACATGATCTATCCGGAGGGGCAGGATTTTCCGAAGAAACCATCTAAGGTGATGATGCATAATACTAACTTGATGTACGCTATCTATCCTATACAGATTGACAAGCAGGAAGTGATGGAAACATTCTTCGTCAATTCACTTTGGAAAGACCACAAAGTTCACCAGGGCGGCAAAGACCACTATTATACAGTGGATGGCAACAGGAAATTCAGAATCTGTGATGCACAAACTCCCAACAAGATGCGTAGTAATCCAGATACCATCTATGCCCGTTACAATACGGAGGTGGGCAAGGACAACAAGATTCCGTTATGGCTCTTGGGATTCCTGTATTAACGAAATTTCGAAAAGAAGAATTAAATACAAAACATTTTTAATATTTTATCTAAAAGTAAAATGGCTAAAGAGAAAAAATTTATCACTTGTGATGGTAACACAGCTGCCGCACACGT
>JAIINY010000453.1:0-1386 GCA_022741625.1 Prevotella sp.
ACATCAAATGCCGTCTGCATACACTAATAATGGCATTTTCTTTCCTGTTATCGCCCATGATGGCAGAATTTGCGGAAACTGGAATCCTTGGGAGAAAAAACTCAATATCAGTCATTTTGATTCGATAGAAAAAGATTTGTCGTTTGAGAAGCAATGGAAAATATTTAATGAAACTATAAAGCAGAAATAAATGACTATTGATACAACAAACCTCTGTTCGCACCTTCAAAAGAAGTTGTTTGAACCTGAGGGAGTATATTATCCTATCTGGCAAGCCATGCAGAACGATGAGGAGTTGACTGCCGTGGTTCGCTCACGACAGCTTCATATTTATCGTAATGGTAAAAAGATTCTCATTCTCGCAGGCAAGGCTCTGCCGAAGATTATCAGAGAGGATAAACTGAATGAATTGATAATAATAAAATAAAGAACGAAGAATTTCATTGAAATAATCTGATGGAAACAGAAAGAATTTTACTTCGATATTGGCAGGAATCAGATGCAGAGGCGCTCTTCAAGTACGCCTCCGACCCTGATGTTGGACCACGTGCTGGATGGCCGGCACATAAGTCTGTTGAGGAAAGCCGGGAGATAATCCGGACATTCTTCCATAATGAAACGACATGGGCGATTGTGTTGAAAGAGACTGGCGAAGCTATCGGCTGCATCGGCTACTACACCCATGAAACCAGCAACATCCCTATCGGAGAAAACGACTGCGAGGTGGGCTACTGGATAGGAAAACCTTATTGGAACAAGGGAATCTGCACCGAAGCCTTGAAGCTGATGCTCGACTACTGCATCAACGAGAAGCATTTTGAAAACATTTGGGCAGACCATTTCACAGGCAATCCTGCATCAGGAAGAGTCATGGAGAAATGCGGTTTCGTCGATACAGGTATGTTGAATAAATGTAGCCAGCTCGTAGGTGGCGACAAGGATATGGTTAAAGTATTTAAGTACAAAGGATTAAAAAATGAGAAAGAAATCAAGAGCAATGGATAGTGAGTGGGCATTGGTAATAATGCACAAGGCTCCGTATATAACTGTAAGTTTTATTGACGAAGACGGCAAACCTTACGGCTTACCGCTTTCACTCGCATCTGATGATGATGTGAACTGGTATTTTCATGGTGCCTTGGAAGGCAAGAAGTTGGAGGCAATCAAGGCTCATTCTGAGGTTTGCCTTTCAGCCGTAACCCGTTGTGCGCCTACAGTTGGTCCGAAGGACGGCAGTTTCACCCTGCAGTTCAAATCAGCCATTGCATTCGGCAAGGCAGAAATCGTGACAGATGAAGCAGAGAAGATTCATGGTCTCCGACTAATCTGTGAGCGCTTCCTTCCTCAACACATGGATGCTTTCGACCAGAGCATCGCCCGTTCCCT
>JAIINY010000454.1:0-1381 GCA_022741625.1 Prevotella sp.
TCGGTACACTCGATGAGGATTTCCTCTACCTCGCCTGTGTTAGGGTTCTTCCAAGGATAGCGGAGGCGAACTCCAGACTCCACCTTGTTCACGTTCTGACCACCGGCACCTGAGCTTCGGAAGGTATCCCACTTGATATCGCCTTCGTTGATGTTCACCTCGAACTTGTCTGCCTCTGGCAATACAGCCACGGTAGCGGCTGAGGTATGCATACGGCCCTGAGTCTCAGTAGCTGGCACACGCTGAACACGGTGAACACCAGACTCATACTTCAATGTACCGTAAACATCTGTTCCGCTTACGGCGAAGTCGATTTCCTTGTATCCACCCACAGCGCCCTCAGAGACAGAAGTCACGCTGACAGACCATCCCTTAGACTCACAATATTTCTTATACATAGAGAAGAGGTCACCGGCGAATAGGGCAGCCTCGTCGCCACCGGCACCGCCACGGATCTCCATCTGTACATTCTTGGCATCCTCTGGATCCTTAGGAACCAGGGCAATCTTGATTTCTTCTTCGAGCTTAGGCTGCAGAGCCTCGTTCTCGTTGAGTTCCTCGCGAGCCATCTCCTTCATTTCAGGGTCGCTTTCGTTGGCGAGGATATCCTTTGCCTCCTTGATGCTGTTCAGACAGTTGATGTATCGCTTGCGTGCGTCCATGATGTCGCCAAGGTCTTTCCACTCCTTGGTGAGCTTCACGTAGCGTGGCTGGTCGGCGATGACATCAGGGTCGGTAATGAGGGTGCTTACTTCCTCGTATCGGCTCTCTAAGCCTTCTAGCTTCTGTAATATGTTGTTATTATCCATTAATCTTAAATTCTTTTTTAGTATTCGAATGTTCCGAATTCGCTCTTGATGGTCAGGCTGCGCTTGCCTTCCTCGATGTGACCTACAATCTGGGCATCGATGTTGAAGCTCTTGCTGATGGCGATGACCTTCTCGGCTACCTCTGGGCGAACGTAGATTTCCATGCGGTGACCCATGTTGAATACCTGATACATCTCCTTCCAGTCGGTCTCAGAGCAGTCGTGGATTGCCTTGAAGAGTGGAGGTACTGGGAACATGTTGTCCTTCACTACCTTGCAGTTCTCGCCTACGAAGTGCAGAACCTTGGTCTGGGCACCACCTGTGCAGTGAACCATACCGTGAACCTCTGGGCGAAGCTCATCCAGAATCTTCTTGATTACTGGGGCATAGGTGCGGGTAGGAGAGAGTACCAACTCACCGGCGTTGATAGGAGAACCCTCCACCTCATCGGTCAACTTGTACTTGCCGCTGTAAACCAACTCTTCTGGCACGGCGTGGTCGTAGCTCTCAGGATAGTTCTCAGCGAGATACTTGGCGAATACATCGTGGCGGGCAGAAGTCAAACCGTTGCT
>JAIINY010000455.1:0-1357 GCA_022741625.1 Prevotella sp.
TCGCAATACCGCTCCATGTATTGCTTATGCCTGCTGGAAGATCCAGAAGAAGCATCCTGATGCCAACATCGTGGTGACACCATCCGATGCCCTCGTCATTAATACCTCGGAGTATCAGCGAGTGCTCAGCAAGGCATTGAGCTATACTTCCGATAAGAACGCCATCGTTACTATCGGTATTAAGCCAAGCCGCCCAGAAACAGGCTATGGTTATATCGCCGCAGCAGAGTCAACATCCGTAGATGAAATCTACAAGGTTGAGGCTTTCAAGGAAAAGCCAAACTTGGAGACAGCCGAGCAATACCTTGCCGCTGGCAATTACTATTGGAATGCCGGAATCTTCGTATGGAACATCGATACCATCAGCAAGGCAATCCGAACCTTCCAGCCTCAGCTTGCCAGCATCATGGACGAGATGGCACCTTCTTTCTATACCGAACAGGAGAAAGAGGTAGTCGGCAAACTCTTCCCAACCTGCGAGAAGATAAGCATAGACTATGCCGTAATGGAGAAGTCGAAGGAAATCTATACCTTGCCAGCCGAGTTTGGCTGGAGCGACTTAGGCAGCTGGGGCAGCCTCCGTACCTTGCTTCCACAAGACGAGTCTGGCAATGCCAAGGTAGGCAAGGACATCCGCTTATATGAATGCAAGAACTGCGTGGTTCATGCAGCCGATGAAAGCAAGGTGGTAGTTCAAGGATTGGATGGCTATATTGTAGCCGAGAAGAATGGACAACTGCTGGTTTGCTCATTGAAAGAGGAGCAGAGAATTAAAGAGTTTAGTATGTAATAAAATTTGAGAAATGAGGAGAGAAGAGTTGAAAAAAGCCTTATTAAGTTATGCTAATGCAGAACTTTCACGAAATTATTGCATGCTTTCTATACAGGCTGAGACTGAATTAAAAGAACTTATTGATTCAGGGGTTAATCGTATGACCATTGATGAATGCTATAATGGTAGTAAAATTGCTCAAGCAGAAAACAATATGAGGGATTTCGTTCATAAATTATGTGAGAAGCATAATCAAATCAGACGAGGTTTTCCAGTTGATAATAGAACGTTCATTCAAGCCCGTTTGTCGATATGCCCTCTGTGGCCATTTTGTTGATCAACTGTAAATTATGGATGAAAGAGAAAAAAAGACATTCGATTTTGCGGGTGATGTTACCAAGCAAATTATAACTTTATCAATTGGTATATTGACATTATGTATTGCATTTACCGACAAGTTGTTACCTTCTTCTGCAAGTTCATATGGTAAATCACCGTTAGCCCGTATGGCGGTACCTTTATAATATATTACCTTTGCATCCGTAATCAAAACAGTTTGATAATGGAAACAAGGGAATATTTCGA
>JAIINY010000456.1:0-1351 GCA_022741625.1 Prevotella sp.
ACTCTTGGTATAGCCCTCCGTGCTCAAACCATAGGTATCACGATAGTTGTAGAGTTGCTGGGTAACATCCCAGGAACAGATCTCACGGATAGCCTCATCGCGGTTGTGAGTGAGTCGGTTGTCACCATCTATGCTCACATCAGCGAGCGAGAAGGTATGAGCCACTTCCTTTTCAGGAGTCTGATAGCCTCCTGCCACCACCTTAATCTGTGCCTTGACAGGATAACCATTGTCGGTACTCTCATCACCTATCACAAAACCACCTATCTCATATTGGCTTCCGGCAGGATGCTTCTGTGCATCAGCCTCAGCCTGCTCATCAGCAAGCGGAGAGTTAGCCCAGCGTACCTGGCGATACTCTGAATAACCATCAGAATAGGTTACCCACACGAGATTAGGAAGTCGGGGAGCTGTGCCCTCCGGACAATCCACTGCTACCGCAGTCACCTTGGAGATGGTGCGATAAACAGTGGCTGCCGTTACCAAAGATGGCAAACTGGCTACACCTATCAATAATGTAAACTGCTTTAAATCCATATCTTCTAGGTTTATTTTTGTTTCGTTTAATTTTCTGGCTGCAAAATAACAGAAAAAAAACGTGCTGTCGTAAAAGTATCGTGCACAAAGATAACAAAATCGTCTAGTTGCACCCCTCTGATACGATTTTTGCAGTCTTTTGGACTTTATTTCCATCAAATACCCGATTCTCTTAGTAATTTTGCAGCAGAAACGAAAAAGACAAAACATAATAAACCTAGAAAGTTATGGTAAAGAAACTATTCTTCATCGCCACCTTATTATATATAGGGGCTACGGCATCAGCAGAAAGCTATCAGGTGAAATCACCTGACGGGAAGATTGTGGCTGAACTGAACACAGACAAAACTCTCTCATTAAGTTTCAAATACAATGGCTCCAAACTTTTACAGGAGTCTTCAATAGGTGTAGTGCTGAGCGGTGGAATGGACATGGGCAGAAACCCGAAGGTTGCGAGCCGAAAAATCTCCAACCACCGGGAGAACATCCAGGCGCCATTCTATCGCCAGCCAAGCATCGAAACCAGCTATCAGGAGCTGAACCTGAAACTGAAGAACGGTTTCGGCATCATCCTCCGAGCTTATGATGAGGGAGTGGCCTACCGCTTCTATACCCAGCGAAAAGGCAAGACCATCATCCTGAATGAAACCGCCGCCTACCAGTTCGGCAAGGACCGAAAGGCATGGCTGCCTTACACCACGACTCCAGAAAAGCCTTTTGCCATGGCTTTCCAGAATATCTATCACGAGACTCAGCTTGATACCGCCAAGCAGGATTTAGCCTTTCTGCCAGCTACCATAGATTGCGGAAAGGC
>JAIINY010000091.1:0-9808 GCA_022741625.1 Prevotella sp.
CTGTGGGAACTTCTCGCAGCCGATATAGAGCGTTTCTAAGGCATCGGTGCCATCGGTACGCTGTTCGAGAAGGTCTTCTTCTGATTCAGGTTGTTTTCACCCCAAAAGGTACAGATGAAGCGAAGCGTAACAGGAGATGATGCCGATGGCTGCTGCCCACAAAGGAAAAGCCATTGTCCTACGTTGGTTGGGCGCAAGACAAAGGCTTTATCTGGAAAGGCGGATTAGGAGGGATTCCGCTTCAATGCAAAATATATTTTCTGTTTAATTTGGCTACTTTTTATTGCAAGCATTGCAATAATTCTAATTTACACTCGTTATTATAGTAAGAAAGTACAAACTTTGTTGCTTAAATAATGTACTTTATGTAATAACAATAAAGCGATATAAAAAGATGAAACAAACTGATAAAAATATAAAAGAGATACGAATATACCATAGCCTTTGGAAGAATATTCTTCTGACTGTTGGTTGTTTCGCTTTTGCTGCAGGTGGATATTTCATACTCCATGATGCTAATACCTCATGGCCAACAAAAGTATTTGGCGGTATAGGAAGCATGGTGTTTTTTGGTTGTGGCGGAATGCTTATGTTTATGATGAATTTGTATAACATAACTACTCATATACCATTTTTGATAATCCATGACGATAGGCTTGACATTTACGAACAGCGCAAGAGAACATATCGAACAATCTATTTTAAAGATGTGGAGCAATTTCGCCTAATTAGTATATATTCTAACAACTACATAGCCATTGATTATTGTACAATACCTTTGATGCGTAAGATGGATAATGCTTCATGTCTAACCCAACGTATGATGGAATTTAATGTGTCTGTATCAGGAGCAATAGAAAGCATCCTCGTGCAGAATCTGACAATGAGGGGTAAGGAAATATGCAATACTTTGAACAATCGAATGAAAATATGGAGGTCGAACTGCAATTAATAATTGTGCTGTTGAGTTATTATAATACAAGACAAATACTTTATTGAAAAGCGGATTAGGAGAGATTCCGTTTCAATAAACAATATAGTCCTTGGATACTTTTACATTTCACTTTTTGTTTTTACCATTATCTTAATGAGCATTACATGCAAAATGTTCCTCACCACATCCCATTCCGAGGCAGCCTTGTTGATAGGTGAAGGTTACCGTGTCACCCATATGATAGTCTTCTTTATTGATCCACCACCAAATCATTTTCGCAAGGCGCATTATAATTACATGTTAATCGCCATCCATCTTCCAATAAAGATAACACCTCTTGAGATACAAAGATGTTATTTTTCTTAGTAAAACATTTATTCATAGCTCTCAATATTTCTTTATAGATTTGCATGGCTTCGATTGAGCTATCAGTAAAGACTGCAACACGACCTGCGATTAAAACATTTTCTGCATTGTCGTATATTCCTCCAGTACTTAACTCAACACCTGTAGGATTAGATGCAAGATCTACGATGTAATGAAAAGAGCCATTTCTTTGTTTCACAATTCTATACTTCACCTCATTATTTAAGGGGAGCACCATATATCTATTATCCAAAGAAATCCAATTGGCATAGCCTGTATGACCAAGTTTAGAAAAATTTGATATGGTGTTTTCTCTTCTTATCGCCTCCTGTTTAAATGCCCCCATCATGGTATATTCTATTGGAATTCTTATTTCAACCATAGACATCATCTTGACTATATCAGCTTTCGTTAGAAAGAATATTTGCTGCTTGCTTTTCATCCGTCCATCATTCATCAGCCTTTTATCCCCTTTCCTATTTTGTACAAACAGGACATATAACCCACCAATTAATAATACAAAGAAACTTCCAACCCACAGGTAGTAACCTGCTGCCATAGTAATCATTTGTGTATGACCAGATTCGTCTATTTTAGCCTCAGGGCAAAAAGCAAACAAGAGACTCAATCCAAATGTAATAGAACTCAATGTTAAGAAACACTTATACTTATCTTTTATCAAAGACCTAATCGCAAAAACGTATGTTATATTAGAATACCATGCCAAGAAGTAGACTTTCAAAAATCCTTCATGAAAGAGTATTCCTGCCCATCCAAAAAGTAAGCAAAACAGACTCCCAACTAAATAATTTTCGGTTGGCGGCATATTAGAATAGTAGAATGGCGTAAATATACAAGCCATTAAATAGCACAAAAGACTAAGTACTATTACAACTTTCTTACCTATAAATTTTCTATATTTTTCCATTCTACCTCCGTTTTTAAAGTGTTCTATTTTGGATCAAATAACAAAGGACGTTTACTGGCGATGCGCCTTAATACTATATATCTCCATCTTGGAGAAGCCAAACAGCTTTTTGCCTAAGTCCTTAATGGATGCACCTATGTGATATACACAGTTCGCTGCTCTCCTTTTTTCTATTTTATCTGTCATATTTATATTCATTTTTCCAAAATCACAAATTGTGACTTTGAACATTACCATATTTAACAGCATTCAAAGATAGTGCTTTTAGCCACTATTGCATAACCCCTTTTTGAAAAGAACGTAAAATTAATAGTTTTATTGCTATGATTGTGTATTTTTAATCGCTTAACTCGTTGCACCGTACTCACGCCCCTTCCACTTAACTTTTGCCACATCCCGAATGGAATACCCCTTGCGGAGTAAACTAATTAGTGCCTAAAGGGTGTTCAGTATTCAGTATTCAGTTTTTTTCGGGATAGTTACCCTTTCTGTGGTTACAAATTATAAGTAATAATTTTATATTATATATATATTTATATATATATAATATACTATCTATATAGAGGATGGTAACAAGGGCGAAAAAAACTGAATACTGAATACTGAATACGTTTCCCTATAATCGGGTATTACTTTGTAATATGCTGATTTATACCGCAAAACATAGTTTTCGATACCGCAAAAACATAGAGATGCGCCCCATAAGAAATAGAGTCCATTTTTTAACGAAGTTTCAAATCGTAAGTGTTTTGCTGAAAATCGACCCTTATCACATGCCAAAATTTGGTAGATACAGAAAATCTTCGTATCTTTGCACCAGCAATCGAAGGAACAGCCTATCATGCCGAAAACCGGTCATCTATGAAGACCGGGGCGGGGCTTAAATGATGGCAGGCGCCGGTCATCTATGAAGACCCAAAATCGGGGGCAACGAGGGCTTTCCGGGCAGTTGTGATTTTCTAAGAACTTTTAAAAACAGTACAGAGTATGATTAACTACAGTATCGTAATGCGCAGCGTGAACGCAAATCTCCTTGAGATCAACCAGGCAAAATCACGTATCAACCAGGCTAAGAAGGACGGCAAGGAGCCGGACAAGAAGGACACCGACCTGGTGAAGACCGAGAAGCAGAATGCGTTCGCCATCTCGCAGTACACCGATGTGATGACCATCGAGAAGTTTGCCAAGCACATCACTTCTCACGGCAGTGTATATTCCAGAGCTGACATCAGCGCCATCCTCTACATGGCAGTGGACTGCATGAGAGAGATGCTGCTCGAAGGCAAGAAGATCCGACTGGGCGACCTGGGCGACTTCTCTATCCTGCTCAGCTCCAAGGGCGCAGAGACTGCCGACAAGTTTACGGCGCAGAACATCACCAACGTGAAGGTTCAGTGGGAGCCTGGTCAGCAGTTCAAGAACCTGCTAGATGACGCAGAATTCAACCTCGTGGCTAGCCGCAGCGCTCAGGCAGCCGTGATCAAGGCAATCAGGGAGGGCAAGACCAACGTGGACCTCAATATTCCTGAAACTCCTGATGGTGGCGGCGATGGAGACGGAACCACTGGCGGTGGAACGCAGGGCGGCGGCAGCAATACTGGCGGCAGCGGAACTACCGGAACTGAAGGCAGTGGAAGCACCGGAGACCAGGGTACCAGCGGCGGCAATACCGGAGGTGAAGACGGCGGCGGCGACAATGTAAATTTTTAAATCTTGCTTGATGCGGATTGCAAATCCGCAAAGCTAAAAGAGGTTAGGACGTTTTTTAACGGCGGATTGCAAATCCGCCGAAACGCCTAACGGAATTAAACATTAAACACTAAACATTAAACACTAAAAGACAATGAAGAAGGATACCTGGAAAATGGTGATTCAGATTGCGATTAGCATTCTCACCGCAATAGCCACTTCGCTCGGCGTTTCAAGCTGCGTGTAAGCTGCAAGGAAGCAGAACGAAAGCTGCATGTGATTAGTTTTTGAGAAGATTTCATCTATTACAGAGAGTGTGTCATAAGTCCATGACGCACCCTCTTTAATGGTATTATTTCAGGCAAAAAAAAATAGGATCTGTTTCACAACAGATCCTACCACATACTTACTAAAACTAAATTAACCACTAAAAAAACTAATATCTTTATTCCCTATCACTTTAGGGAGATTTTCCTCAAGTATATTTTTTTAATCCTTCTTTTTTATATCTGCAAAGATAGAGCTTTTCTGCGAAACGACCAAATTTTCTAGCCTTTTTTTACTAAAAAAAACGAAGAAAGCTCTGTTTTTTGCATTCTTTAAACCTTCGGCCTAATTAAAACTTGTAACCTACCGTAAGCAGGAGCTGATGGCGATTGTTATCTACCTTACAAGAAGTAGGGAGATTGTCCAATGTAGCATCATCCTTATTCACATAGCTCATAAACGGATAGAAATCACCCTTCTGGGTAGCATACTGATAAGCTACATCAATATTCAAGTTCTCGTAGTTGAAACCCACACCGCAGGTAAAGCGATTCATCGCCTTCCAGTTGGTATAATCGGTAGAAGTAGCGATATCTACACCATTGCTGCCAATCGACTGATCACGATAAGCATTGTCTCTGAACATCGGTGATACATAGTTGTAACCGAAACGGAGAGAAAGCATAGAGGTTGGCTTGATTTCAGCTCCCACCTTCAATGTACTTACACCCTTCAGGTTGGCACGGGTATCTGCATTCATCGCATCATCGCTGCTGCTTGACTCGTAATAATCACCCCAGTAGTAATCGTAGTAACCGCCATCCTTCACGCGGTTGTCCATGTGGTCGTACCAGGCATACTCGTAGGTAGCACCCAGGGCAAGATAGTTGCCCATGGTATGACCCATGCTGACACCCACCTTCCAAGGAGTGTTCAAGCGGAAGTCGTAATCCACAGTCTGTCCCTTATCCCCCTTTGTATAGCAAGGCACATTGACGATATTGCCAGCTGCATCCTTATCCTGGAAAGTAGCTGGCGCATTTTTGCCATACATACTCAGATCGTGGGCTGCGCTGAGCGAGAGATCGTAGAACACCGGAGAATTGACGTAGGCACCGATGCGGAAAGGAGACTCCTCTACCGGACGGAAGATGATACCAGCCTTCACGTCATATCCAGTACCCGTAATCTTAATCTCCTCGTAGGAATCGCTAAAGTTGCCATCCACTAGATTCTCTGCATAGAGGGAATTACTGTTGTAATGAACATCGTGCAAGCCGACGGTAAGACCGAGCCATACTCTATTGCCGATAGAACCGCTGATGTTGAAATCGTAGCTGCCGATGTAGCCATGCTGATATTGTCCGAAGAGATAAGACTGGGCTTCGGCGAAAGCCAGGGCACCATTGGAGGTGAGGCTAAGCAGACCATTCTGATACTTGCCTGCATTATCCTTATAACCGCCAAAGTTTGCATCTGCGGCACTCCATCCATCAACACCCTCTGCGTTCTTGGCTGCAGAGAGTTTGTTCTGCGAAGCCTTCGTAAGAGAATTGGCTGCGTTGAGGAGCTGTCCGAAGTCGGTACTCTTATGATAATTGAACGCAAGATTGAGCGAGCTGGAGTTTCTCATCTTCGTTGACCAGACGATGCCTACCTGGTCGAAGGTTGGATGACTCTTCTTGCCCTTGATATCTATGGTAGAATAGCCAAGGGAAACGCTGTTGTCAGCACCGCTCTGGGCGATGACGCCGGCAGAGAGGGAAATCTGATTCTTGCGGAAAAGACCCACACCGGCTGGGTTGGTACTGATGGTGGAGATGTCGGCACCCAAGGCCTCCATCGCACCACCCATACCTACATAGCGGGCGGTACCCGTGAGTTGGCTGGCTGCCAACTTGGTATCCTGATAGGTTTCCTGCGCAGCGGCACTCATGGAAGCCACGAGCGCACTGGCAAAAAGTATATGTTTTAAATGATTCATATTATTTCTAATTTTAATTGTTTATAAAGCTTTTGCCCTTTCAGGGCGTATTCATAAAAACCACTATAACCCAGGGCGATGCCCTGGGCTAGGAGCTTCTGCCCTTTCAGGGCGTGCTTGAACCACATACGAAACTCCAGTAACAGAGTATTTCAGGGCGTGCTGGCAAATGGCAAATCCTTTCAGGGCGTATTTATCGGCGACCTCCGAAGCTGCCGCCACCTGAGCGACCGCCGCCTCCAAAGCTGCCACCACCGGAATGGCCACCACCGAAGCTGCCACCTCCGCCTACGCTGCCGCCACTGAAGCTGCCGCCATTACCGAAGCTGGAATTATTGCGCGTTCCGAAGTTGGAGTTGTTGCTGAAACCATTGTTCTCACGACGCTGACCGAAGCTGCGGTTGGAACCGCTTCTGCGGGTATAGGTATTGTTATTGCCCTGCGACCCGCCATACACATATCCATGAGAAGCATCGATGCGTCCCGGATTGTTATATCGCTTGCCACCGGCAAAACCTCCATAGCTTACATGCCCAATCATCGGACCACCCCAGTACCAAGGGCCATACCAGCCACCCCAGCCATAATACCATGGGTCGTACCAGCCGCCATACCAGCCGGCATAGCCATAATACCATGGATCATACCAAGGATCAAACCATGGGTCGTACCAGCCCGTATAGTAGCCGTATCGCCAAGGATTGTGCCAGCCCCACATGCGGGAGCGCCAATAGTATGGACCATAGCCATAGTAGCCATAGAACCAAGGATCGTAGTAGCCATCCCAGCGGCTCATTCTGCGGGTATTGCCGAAATCCTCTTCCTCGTTGATATACTTCTGTGCGAAGTAAGCATCATCGTAGATGCTGTCGGGCGCCACCCCCTTGCCTACATGAAACTGGATGATATCGTTACCGAGTGAATCAGTACCCACTTTCTCGTAATGGCTCAGGAATCTGCCACCACGGTTGTACTCATCCACATTCCGGTTACTGCCGCTCCAGAAGAGGGCATAGATACTGTCGCGGCGTGCCTGCTGAGCCTTGTACTCACGCAGTAACGCAGCTTTTCTCTCAGCCTTCTCCTTCGCCTCCTTCTTCGGATTGAAGTAGAGGTCGTCGTCCTGTGCCATCGAAGTGAATGGCATTGCGGCTGCCATCAGGACTGCAAGAAGATACATTTTCTTCATTGTATATTTCTCCTATCTTTTTCTGTTCTTTATGCAAAAATATCACTTATTTTGATGCAAAATTACAGAATTTCCCTAAATAATAGTAGGTTTTCCCCTATTTTTTTATAATTTTGCAGAAGATTTAAAGGATTTCAAACTTTTTAGAACATCCGTAAGCATTTTTAGGACAAAATCAATAGAAAAAAGACATGAAATATTTAGTAGCGACATTCAATATCGAAACATCGGCCGACTTGATGCAAGCCTGCCAGGACTTGCTCGCCGACGGTGCTGCCGAGGCTGGATTCGAATCGTTTGAAGAAACCGAAACGGGTATGGAGGCATACGTGCAGAAAGACCTCTTCGACAAGGAGGCGCTGGATGCCTACATCGCCGACTTCCCTATCATGGACACCCAGATAACCTACGACATCCAGGATGCCGAAGACAAGGACTGGAACCAGGAATGGGAGGAGCAGGGCTTCGACCCTATCTTCGTGGGCGACCAGGTAGTGATCTACGATGCCAAGCATCCGGAACTCTATCCGGATACAAGCGAACGTTCCGACATCATCGAGATCGGCATCGAGGCAAAGCTGGCCTTCGGAACCGGCAACCACGAAACTACCCGTATGATCATCGCACAGCTGCTGGAGATGCCTGTCAAGACCAAGCGCATACTAGACTGCGGAACGGGTACGGGCATTCTGGGTCTCACCGCCTCGAAGCTCGGCGCCAAGGATGTAGTGGGCTACGATATCGACGAATGGAGCGTGGAGAATGCCAAGCATAATGCCGTACTGAATGGCGTAGATAACATGGAGGTACTCTTCGGAAACAGCAGCGTACTGAACCACGTGAGCGGTGTCTTCGATGTGGTGATGGCCAACATCAACCGCAACATCCTGCTGGAAGACATGAAACTCTTCCGCAGCGTGATGAATATGGGCGGCACACTGATTCTGAGCGGTTTCTACGAGGAAGATGCGCCTGTATTGCTGGAGAAGGCAGATGAGCTGGGACTGCACGAGATAACAAGACAGGTAGATAACAACTGGACCTGTCTGGTACTGGGAGCGTAAAACCAACAATAAAGAATAAAAACAACAGAAAAGAACAAAGCCCGAATATTAGGACATCATAAAAAAGAATAAAGCTTGATCTTTCCCCCTTGGAAAAATCAAGCTTTATTCTTCTTCATTATCATTCCACAATTTCTTATCCTTGTCCTTGCTGCCGATGCAAAGCTGGCGCAGATCGTAGTAGCTGCCGTTGTAGATATCGAAATCCACATAGCCCTTGATGCCCGGAAGCTTTCCTGCATCCGTATGCTGCCAGAACTTCCACTTGCCCTTGTACTGCACCTTATCTACATAATAATGCGCTATCCAGTAAGGATAGTCATCGAAAACGGGTGCGCTGAGATACTGCTCCTTAAACTTGTAATAGGTATAGATGATCGGTTTCACATGATACCTATCCTCTACGATATGCAGCCATGTGAGCACATCGCGCTGAAAATCCTCTACACTCTTGTCATCAGGCTTATGCTCGATGTCGAGTACAGGCGGAAGATCGCCATCCGTAAGATGCACCTGCTCCAGAAAGTAATACGCCTGTTCGCGAGCCGTAGATTTATTGCTCCAGAAATGATACACGCCACGGATGAATCCATAGTCGCGAGCCTGATTGAAGTTCTCGCGAAAATTCTCATCCAGACGACTGGAACCCTCGGTACTCTTGATGATGACAAAGCGCACAGGACGACCCTTAATCATCGCATTGTTGAGCTGCTCCCAATCTATCTTACCCTGATAATGAGAGATATCAATGCCATGAATCTCGTAGCCTTCAGGATACACCTCATCGCCATAGAGGGCACGCCATCTGAAACCGGTAGGACCTACGAAGAAATGATAGAACAGGAAAACATACAGCACCACTACCGCCGTTCCACCAATCCACCATGCCAATCGGGGATAACGCTGAAAAACAGAAGACGAACGCCTTCTGCCACCAGAGCCCCCACGCCGAGAAGAAGTCTTCCTTCTCGCCACAGTACCCTTTTTTTGTGAAGAAGCCGTTCGTCTTGTTGACATATAATAATAGGATTATTTCTTATTACTTAGCCTGCTCCAACTGGAGAGTCTTTGTGGTCTGATCGCAAACCTCAGATGGACCCCAGTACTGGATAGGACCTGGATATACATAAGCTGTCTCCTTAGCCCACTGCTCACGCTTAGAAGCGAAGAACTTGAATGGAGCACCGTCGAGCTCTACGAGAGCCTTGCGGATAACTGGCTTGTTGGCACCGTTACGACGCTCGATGTTCATCATCATTGTGATAGGCACACCACCGGCAATCCACTCAGCTGCAGGAGCTGTTGTATTCTTGATGATTGACATGTAACCAGTCTTGCCGTTAGCGATGAGGCGAGATGCGTTGAAACCGAGTGAGTAGCAGTAGTC